>CALCPT010000577.1 GCA_937897265.1 uncultured Alcaligenaceae bacterium | reverse complement strand
GTTCAGACGTGTGCTCTTCCGATCTGCCTCGATTAAACGCAGCCCAATCGGCCTTGGTTGGCGCGAAGGTGTTGGTTTCGTGCTGATAGCCTGCAACATAAACTTTCAAAGTCACACTCCAGAGGTTCGCATACCCCTGAACTGACCAAAGGCAACGCGTAGTAAATTAAGCGACGGCAACCGCCGCATCTTTGAGCCAACCACTGGCGATCATTAAATCACGAGTGGGCTGATGCTCAAGCACTCCGGCCACTTTCATCAGGTGCTTTGGATTCACGATACTAGGCATCTCGTCTTTCGACAACAAGCCATCTTTCAAAATAGTGTCGCGCGCGATCGTGATGCAATCTTCTTCACTTAATCCTAGTTGACGCAAGGTACTGGTGTAACCACCCATCACCGTTTGCTCATCCAGAGTCAAATAGATATCACAGAAATCGACCATTGACTTGCCGAGCGTGCAGCGCATCTCTTCAGTGATTGAGCTCCAAATATGCTTTAACAATCTCTGAAAATAGACCATATGACGGCCCTCATCCATCACATGCTCTCGAATGATCGTATGCATCTGACTCTCAGGTGTCTGCCCCTTGGCAATCCCATAGAGCTCTTCAGTGAAGTTGTTTTCTAAAAAACACAACAACGTCACTTCAGCCAACGCCTCATTGCCAGGTCCAAGCGCCTCCTTGAAGTGCTCAAGCGGTGGTTTTCGTGCGTTAAAGTCAGCAGGGCCACCCGCCTCTTGGGCGACTGGCACAATTCCGGTAAAACGCTTGATATCGGCGAGACACTCATTGGCGACAAACGCGTGATACATCTCGTCAGTACCAATCGCCACCGCAACACGCTTGGCCGAATCTGGGAGCTCGATACCGATGCCGGCTCCAGCAAGTTTGCTGCACTGGGCAGTGACAAAATCGACTTCGAAGGACGAGACCCCTAAAAACATATTGCAAGCGGCACGTACCGAGAACTCTTGAATGCGCTCTTTACCGACCGCCTCAAAGCGTTCGTGTCCGGCAAAGGGTTTCAAGGGAAACACGAACATGTTCTCAGTCTTGATCCCCTCGGTCAATCGGGTGCTGGGCTTGGTGCGCACTGTTGCGCGTTTTTCCCATTCGACCAGATACTTGTCACAGTACGCTTCAAACTCGGTATTTATTTTTTCGACGACTCAAAGAGATTACGCACTTGAGCAGGTGAGTATTTTAGAGGCACAAAGCCACGTTGCTAACCAACGGAACGCGCGGCATGCGCGATTTTCAATGCAGAGAGCTATCAAGTTAGCACAGCAAAATGCCGCTTTCAATGACCGAACTGATAACCAGAGTAGGGTTAACAGTAATTAAGAGGTTTGCACAAATACAAAAGGCAACCTCTCGCAACGTTAGTCGGAGAGATTGCCTTTATCTTTCAAACAGCCCTACCCAATAAGAGGGGTCACACCCACTAGGCTAGGCGAACCATTAATGGCACGATCAACAGCGCCACGATGTTAATAATTTTAATCAGAGGGTTGACCGCCGGACCAGCCGTATCTTTGTACGGATCGCCAACGGTATCGCCCGTCACAGCGGCTTTATGAGCCTCTGAACCTTTGCCACCAAAGTGACCCTCTTCGATGTACTTCTTGGCGTTATCCCAGGCACCGCCGCCAGTACACATCGAGATCGCGACAAATAGGCCTGTCACAATCGTACCCATCAGCAGGCCTCCCAATGCCTTAGGCCCTAACAACAAGCCCACCGCAACCGGCACCACCACAGGCAAGAGCGACGGAATAATCATCTCTTTGATTGCAGCGGTGGTCAGCATATCAACGGCTTTGTCGTACTCGGGCTTACCCGTGCCATCCATGATGCCTTTAATGTCGCGGAACTGACGGCGTACTTCTTCAACCACTGCACCAGCGCAACGACCCACGGCTTCCATCGCCATCGCACCAAACAGGTAAGGGATCAAACCGCCAATAAACAAACCAATGATCACCATGTGGTCAGACAGATCGAAACTCACCTTCAACCCTTTTGACTCGAGCTCATGTGTGTAATCGGCGAACAACACCAACGCAGCCAAACCAGCAGAGCCAATTGCATAGCCTTTGGTTACCGCTTTAGTCGTATTACCGACAGCGTCGAGTGGGTCGGTAATGTCACGAACTGACTGTGGCATCCCAGCCATTTCAGCAATACCGCCGGCGTTATCAGTGATCGGGCCGTAGGCATCAAGCGCCACCACAATACCTGCCATCGACAGCATCGATGTTGCAGCAATTGCAATACCGTAAATACCACCTAACCAATACGCGGCATAGATTGCGGCGCAAACGAACAACACAGGGTAAGCGGTTGATTTCATTGACACGCCAAGGCCTGCGATGATGTTCGTACCATGTCCCTGGCTTGATGCTTGAGCAATGTGTTTGACCGGAGCGTAATCTGTTCCGGTGTAGTACTCAGTAATCCAAACAAGCAAAGCCGTGAGCGCTAAGCCCACAACCGTTGCGCCGAATAAGCGCATTTTGCCGCCTGTTTTAAAACCAAAATCTGCCAACGCGTTGTCAGGCATCATCCAGTTTGTCGCAAAGTAAAAGGCAACTAAAGAGATCACGCCTGCAATGATCAAGCCCTTGTACAAGGCTGGCATGACGTTTTTCATGCCTGGCGTTGCTTTCACAAACGAGCAGCCAATGATCGATGCAATGATCGAGATTCCGCCTAGTACCAACGGATAAATCACCGCTTCAGCGGTTGCAACTTTAACCATCAGCGCACCCAGCACCATCGTCGCAATCAATGTGACTGCGTAGGTTTCAAACAAGTCGGCTGCCATACCGGCGCAATCACCCACGTTATCGCCAACGTTGTCGGCGATCACTGCTGGATTACGTGGATCATCTTCAGGGATGCCCGCCTCAACCTTACCAACCAAGTCGGCGCCAACGTCAGCACCCTTGGTGAAAATGCCGCCGCCAAGGCGCGCAAAGATTGAGATCAAAGATGAACCGAAGGCTAAACCGATCAGGGGATGCAGCGTTGCCGAAAGATCACCGGCTTTGCCAACCGACATCAAGTACATGTAGAACAAACCAACGCCTAGCAAGCCCAGGCCAACCACCAACATCCCTGTGATGGCACCGCCCTTAAACGCAACGTTGAGGGCTTCATTCATCCCCACGGTTGCAGCCTGCGCAGTACGTACGTTTGCGCGTACCGAGACATTCATCCCGATAAAGCCGCAAGCGCCTGACAACACTGCCCCCACCACGAAGCCTACTGCCGTCGTGTAATCGAGAAAAAGCGCGATCAAAACCGTTAGCACCACGCCCACGAGGCCGATGGTTTTATATTGACGCGACAGATAGGCGCTCGCGCCTTGCTGAATCGCATCTGCGATTTCCATCATCTTGGCGTTACCGGTACTCTGATTTAGAATCCAGGACCTGACGACAAAGCCATATAGCACTGCGAGAACCCCGCAGGCTAGGGCAAAGTAAAGGCCCAACTGAATGTTGCTCATGCTCGAAAACTCCTAAAGTGTGTTGTCTTGAATCGTTTTTATATGCGGCTGTTGGCCGTCTGTGACACCGGAAGAACTAGCACTACTAGTATGTAACAAAACTTAAGGCATCGGGGCACTTTATTTCTTTGTTAACATTAGGGTATTCACCAATCAACCTGTAGCAAAAATACTCATGAGTCTTGACAAAGTCAGCCCTGGAAAAAAACTTCCTGAATCTTTTAACGTCATCATCGAAATCTCGATGAACGCCGATCCAATCAAATACGAAGTCGATAAAGAGTCGGGGGCGATCTTTGTTGATCGCTTCATGGGCACTGCCATGCACTACCCATGTAATTACGGTTACATCCCAAAAACCATCGCAGGCGATGGTGACCCGGTTGACGTGTTAGTGATTACTCCCTTTCCAGTAATCCCAGGCGTGGTGGTGCGCTGCCGTGCGTTGGGCCTGCTCAAAATGAAAGATGAGGCGGGTGATGACGCCAAATTATTGGCAGTCCCTGAAGACAAAATCTTGCCGATTTACAGTCACTGGAAGCAAGCCTCAGATATCAACCCCATGCGTCTGAATGCGATTCAGCACTTTTTTGAGCACTATAAAGATTTAGAGCAAGGCAAATGGGTCAAGGTCGAAGGCTGGTACGGTGTCGACGACGCACACAAAGAAATTCTTGAGGGCTTAGAGCGTTACGCTAAAGAAACACCGTCGGCATAACGCAGGCATCGGCTCGCCCCGCGCTAGCCGTTTAAACCATTGCGTCCGGCCTGGCGCGACCTCTCTTGGGTCGCGCCAAAGCACCTCCAACCAGAGTACCGCCCGCCAGAGTACCTCCCGCCAAAATACCGCTGAATGCTAGCGGGTTTGTACGCTAGATCCTCACATCGACTGGCGCAGTATTGAGGCGTAATCTTCTGCCGTAGCAATACGTGGATTCGTTTTATGGCAATGGTCTGCCATCGCACCCTCGATGATTTTGCCGAACATGTCTTCGGTCACGCCCATGGCGGCAAGACCCGAAGGCAAACCAAGGCGCTGATTCATGGCCTTGATTGCAGGGGCAACCTCGGCACCTTGGCTCAGGCCCATCGCCTGCGCTAGGCGCTCAAGCTTTTTGCCCTTTTGCATCGAGGCCTCGCTTTGATTAAACGTAATCACAGCGGGTAAAAACATCGCATTCAGGGTGCCGTGGTGCAGACGAGGGTTCATCCCACCTAGCGAATGGCTCAGGCTATGCACCGCACCCAAACCTTTTTGAAACGACATTGCGCCCTGCGTTGACGCACTCATCATATGAAAACGCGCCTCGCGGTCGTGCGGTTGCTTGGTGGCACGCTCGATGTGTGCCCAGCCGCGGGTGAGGCCGTCCAGCGCGATGCCGTCGGCCGGCGGGTTGACGGCCGGGGCCATGAAGGTCTCGAGGCAGTGCGCGATCGCGTCCATGCCGGTGGCCGCGGTCAGCGCAGGCGGCAGGCCCAGCGTCAGCTCGGGGTCGCAGATGGCGGCCTTGGGCATGAGGTGCCAGCTGTGGAAGCCGAGCTTGCGGCCGTCGTCGACGATGACGATGGCGCCGCGCGCCACCTCGCTGCCGGTGCCGGCGGTGGTCGGCACGGCGATCAGCGGCGCCACGGCCGTCGTGATCTTGGGCGAGCCGCCTTCGATGGTGGCGTAGGTCTTGAGCGGGCCCTCATGGGTGGACAAAATGGCGACGCCTTTGGCGCAGTCGATGGCGCTGCCGCCGCCCACAGCAACTAGGCCGTCACAACGGCCGGCTGCGTACAGCGCGGCGGCTGCACGCACCGCCGCTTCGTTCGGGTTTGACGGTGTCTGGTCAAAAACGCTGATGGGCACGCCGTCCATGACATCGAGCACTTTTTGCAGTACGCCAGCGGCCTTGACGCCGGCGTCGGTGACGATCAGCGGCCGCTTGATGCCGATCCGTTCACATTCGCCGGCCAGCACATGTGCCAGATTTCGTGTGGGTCGCAAACCCATCAGGATATCGACGTTGGCCAGCCCGAGATCGGCATCCATGAGCAGGACACGCTTGCCCTGCCGCGCCAGCTGGCAGGACAGATTGACCGACACATTGGTTTTGCCAACGCCGCCTTTGCCACTGGTTACTGCAATCACTTGTACCGGATTCATAGTGTCAGTTCCTTGGGTCATGGGCTCAGGCGGGCATGCTGCGAGTATTCCAGCGCCAGCGCGAAACCGCTTCGCCGACGGGCACCTTGAGTGCCGCTGAGGCTGGTAACGGCGCAGGAAACTCAAGACCCTGGAGGGTGTGCTCGATGAGCGCATCCTTGTTGGCAGGCATCCAGGCACGCGTAGCATCACGACTGACACTGCTGCCAAACCAGGTCTGCTGCGCCTGCAGCAGCCATGAGGCAAGCTCACCCGGCAAGCAAAGGCTGTCGCCCCAGGTCACGATCAGACCGGCAATATCGAGTGTGGTGAAAGCAGCCAGGGTCTGTTGCTGAATGCTGTGCTGACGATCAGCCGCCAGCACCAGAATACGCATGTCGACACCGGCAAAAGCCAGAGTTGCGGACAGAGCTTGCAAACCTGCCTGATCGTGGTGATCAACACCGGCCGTATCAATCAAGACCAGGGTGTCGCCTGGAATCTCGGCGAGCTGCTCGCGCAAAGCCACGGCATCCACCGCAAAACTGACGGAGGTGTTCAAGGCACGACCCAGCGCCAGCAGTTGCTCACGAGCACCAAAGCGCTGATTGTCGATACTGATGAGGTGCAGACGGCGGCGCTGGCCCTGGGCCAGGGCGCGAATGGCCAGCGTCGTCAGCAATTGGGTTTTGCCAGCGCCAGGCGTACCGATCAGCGCAACAACGCCACAATCAGGCAGCGCTTCAATATCAAGGTCCGCCAGGCTGGCATCCAGCGCCAGCTGCCAATCCTGTTCTTGCGCCTGCTCCGGCAGCAAGGCTTTCAGACGCTGCTGCAGCTGCTCGGAAAATCCCTGCTGCGACAGACTGTCCATGGCCATGCCGGCAATCCGGACGGCATCGCCTTCACGCGGCACAAGACGCTGCATGTGGCTTTCCAGCAAGGCACGCATGGAGCCCAGCTCCTGACGCAAGGTATTCATGTCAGCATCCGGGCCGGCAACCTTGGCGCTGTCAATTTTCTGACGCGCCGGGGCCGACACATCGACCGCAGCAGATGGCAGTTGTTGCAACGAGGGAGCATCCACGGCAACCACAAATTCGATGCCTTCCGGAACCTGATAGCAGGTCAGAATGCTGGCATCAGGGCCGACTTCGGCGCGGATCTGACGCATCGCCTGCTGACTGTCCACGGCGCGAAATTTCTTGATCTTCATGTTCCTGCTCTCCTCGACGCCATCGCGTCAAACCGCATCAGTTCTGGCTTGCACGGCCTTGTGGGCCGATGCTGGACACCAGGCGTACCTGCTTGTTATCAGGTACTTCGTTGTACGACAGCACGTTCAGCGCGGGGATGCTGCGGCGAATGAAGCGCGCCAGCCACGACCGAATATTCGGTGACACCAGCAGCACGGCAACCTCACCGGTGGCCTCCTGACGCTGAGCAAACTCAGCCAGGCCTTGCTGCAAGCGTTCTGCCAGCCCCGGCTCCAAACCGACGGCACCAGCAGCCCCTCTGATGCTGTTCAGCAAGATCTGTTCCAACTCTGGATCTAATACAATCACCGGGAATTCTTCATTCAAGCCATTGATTTCCTGAACAATCATTCGACCAAGCGCAACGCGGACACCTTCCAGCAACTCGTCAGGATTCTTGCTACGTGGCGCCTGCTCCGCCAAAGATTCGGCGATCAGACGCAAACTGCGAATCGATACGCCCTCGCGCAACAGGTTCTGCAGAACGCGCACGACTATGCTCAGTGGCAATTGCTTGGGCACCAGGTTGTCCACCAGCTTGGGGTCTGTTTCAGCGAGACGATCAAGCAGCTGCTGCACCTCTTCGTGACCCAGCAGCTCATGAGCATGCTGGCGGATGACCTGGCTGAGATGGGTCGCAATCACGGTGCCGGCATCGACAACGGTATAGCCTTGTGTCTGGGCCTGATCGCGCAAGGCAGGTTCGATCCACAAGGCTTCCATGCCGAAGGCCGGATCACGTGTCGGCATGCCGCGCAGGCTGCCATGGACCTGTCCCGGATTGATGGCAAGATCCAGACCGGGCTGAATTTCACCCTGAGCGACCACATCCCCCAGTACCAGCAGGCGATAGCCGGTTGGCGTCATGTCCAGGTTGTCGCGGATGTGTACCGGCTGCACCAGAAAGCCGAGATCGCGGGACAGCTTCTTGCGGACACCGGTAATACGTGAGATCAGCTCGCCGCCCTGGGCCTTGTCCACCAGCGGAATCAGGCGGTAACCGACCTCCAGGCCAATGACATCATTCTGTGTCACGTCTTCCCACTGAATATCCGTCGCCGCTTTGTTGGCAGCGCCTGTGTCCAGCACAGGCCCCTCGCCCGCAGCCAGCACATCCGGAATCAGCGCACGCTGCTGAACCAGCCAGCCACCGCCGAAGCAGGCCGAGGCCAGCAGCAGAAACACCACATGCGGCATGTTCGGAATCAGACCGATGAGCAGCAGCACCACGCCCGCCAGAAAGAGCACGCGCGGGTTGTCGAACATCTGCCCCATGACCTGATCGCTCATGGTGCCCGAGCGCGAAATGCGGGTCACGATGATGGCCACGGCAATCG
>CALCPT010000576.1 GCA_937897265.1 uncultured Alcaligenaceae bacterium | reverse complement strand
TGCTCTTTTAAATTATTTAGTGTCGGGATCTTTGAGTTTCTGGACCGTCTGGTTTTACTATCGTTAATCTAGAACCCTGAACCCTGAACCCTGAACGTTGGCTCTTGGATCTCGAAACTCGACTCTCGAATCCTCTAATTTAGTCCTTCTGGTTTTTAATCTTGATGAACACTCTTCGTGCCTGTTGTCTGAGTCTACTTTTACTTTTGTGCACAGGCGGCCAGCTTGCTCGTGCTATTGAGGTGGGGCAAACAATTCGTGTTTCAGAACTCACTTCTTTCAGTGGCCAAACGCTGACGGCAGACCAGTTGGCCGGAAAGTATTTGATTATTCAAGTGTGGGCTTCATGGTGCCCCTATTGTCATAAGCAAAATCTCAATCTACAAAAACTGGCACCGCAACTATCGCCAGATAAGGCTGTTATTTTGGCACTCTCGGTTGACCGAGATGAGTTCAGTGCCAAAAGCTATGCCGAGCAACACGCCTGGCCGTTTTTCACCGCAATGATGACACCAGCGTGGTCAGCCACACTTGGTAAACGGCGGGGGATTCCAGAACTCTATGTCGTGAATCCTCAGGGTAAAGTGGTGCAGAAAGAGTTTGGTCTGATGGTCGAGGCCGATCTGTTTGAACTAAAAAAATACGGCCATTAAGCTTCTGCTCGCCCTGAGCGGCGAGGTCTTACATCAAAATCTGATAAATTTTTGTCTTAAGGCTTGATGTACGCGTATTTGTCTTGAAACTGCAAATCCGCAAGGCGCACGACCCCCGAAGGTGTGAATTCAGCATCCAGAATAAATTGATCTTTGTTGAGCTTACGATTTCTAAGTGTAATTTCGCAGACTTCAAAGCGCACGCCGCGCGACTTCAGCGCAGCGATCAGGGCTGCGTACTCTACGGCATTTTTTTCATCTTTCGCGCCTTCCATCAGAAGGTCAACCCCCTCGGCATGGGTGACTACAACGATTTTTGTAGTCGGCGCTACGTCAAGGTGATTGCGAATGTTGCGCAGGCCTTTTAAGCCTTGCATCGCAGCGTTATCGATGTGATAGACCACGCTAGATTGCGCCGCTGCAGAGCCCATGGTCAATGTTCCAAGCATCAAGAGCAAGGCGCAGGTGGTTTGTTTGAGTGTTGCAAACATCAGAATCCTCAACGTTTAAATAGCGTGCTGCGTGCGCATGTAAAAATGAAACAGCTTTAAAGATTGCGTGTGAATCGGTGTTGGGCGTGCAACGAGTTTACGCCAGCCCCGGATTGTTAGCCGTGCCTTTAATCATTGGCATATTTAACGGACTCGCTTTGACGGCTTTGATATCTTTTAAGTACGTCGTCATCAAATCCCAGATCGGTTCACCGCCTGCTTGCTTGGCCTCGATTGAGACGGGGGCCCAGCCAGCGACCTTATAGATGCTGTCTGCGTCGATAAGCTTACCGCCTAGCCGCATATCTGAAATACGTTTTCCGGCCCCAGCGGTTGGGTCAATCGCGTACTGTAGCCCACCCACGCGCACCATGTCCCCGCCTTGTTGATAATAGGGATCGGGATTAAACAGATTGTCGGCGACATCTTCAAGAATCGTCTTGAGCATGTCACCCTTCATCATTGTGGTGGTGGTGTAAGGGTAGGTGATGGCCGTTTGATCCATCAAATGTTCAAAGGTGATCGTTTGACCTGGTAACAAGGAGGTGCCCCAGCGAAAGCCAGGAGAGAAAGCAATCGGTGCATCTTTAACGGCCATCAAGCCATCAAGAATGAGTTGGTCAAAGCTGCCGTTAAAGTTGCCACGCCGATACAGCAGGCCTTCAGTGACGGCAAGTGGTTGAGCCAACTTGGTTTCAAAAGGGCTGCGTAATTTTTTGATTAAGCTTGCCATCTCGGGATCGGCGGGCAACAAGTCAGAGAACACCGGCAGTAACTTGTAGCGTACGTCAGAGACCTTGCCGCCTTTCACGTCAAAATCTAAAACACCTAAAAATTTTCCGTTTGATCCAGCGTTGGTGACTAGGGTGACGCCCCCTTTGTTGGTCACCCGAACCGGAGCAGGGATGCCATCATGTGTGTGCCCGCCTAAGATCGCGTCAATCCCTTGCACACGACTGGCCATCTTCAGGTCAACATCCATGCCATTGTGTGAAAGAACCACGACGACTTTTGCGCCTTTACCACGCACTTCGTCGACCACCTTCTGCATGTTTTCTTCTTCGATGCCGAAGGTCCAGTTTTCGACCATATAGCGCGGGTTGGCGATGGGGGTATATGGAAACGCCTGACCAATGACGGCAACTGACACCCCATTCATCTCTCTGAGGGTATAAGCCTCGAAAACAGGATCTCCAAAATCTGTCGTCTTGATGTTTTGCGCTAGAAACGAGACCTTGTTATTGAAATCTTTTTCAACGATTTCTTGTACACGCTTTTCGCCCAGGGTCATCTCCCAGTGCGCAGTCATGATATCAACGCCCATCGCTAGGCATGCGTCCACCATGTCTTGGCCGTCCGTCCAAAGCGAAGTGCCCGAACCTTGCCAAGTGTCGCCGCCATCCAGTAGCAAAGCCCCGGGGCGAGACGCCTTTAAACGTTTGACCAGCGTCGCTAAGTGGGCAAAGCCACCAACCTTTCCGTAGGTTTTTGCTGCGGCTTCAAAATCAAGATAGGTAAAAGCGTGAGCGTCGCGCGTACCAGGCGCGATACCGAAGGCCTTAAGTAGATGCTCGCCGACTAAATGCGGCGCTTTGCCTAACTGTTCGCCAAAGCCAAGGTTGACACTAGGTTCGCGAAAATAAATAGGATTGAGTTGAGCGTGACAATCCGTAAAGTGCAGCAAATGCACATTGCCAAATTTAGGAAGATCGTAAAAGGCATTTGCCGCTGCTTGGGCCGACGCTGCGCTGGATTGCAACGCTAGGCCGCCTGCTGACGCAATCGCCAGCAACTGCATAAATTCTCTACGATTCATCATGCCGAGTCCTACTGTTATTTATTAACCGGCGATTCTGGGTCAAGCAGTAACGCCATGACATCTTTAATCTGCTGTTCAGTCAGTAAGTTGAAGTGCGCCATGCGAGGCATGTTGCTGCACGCGTTATACGCTTTTGAATTATTAATACGATTCCAGGTGTAGGTCAAAATCGCTTCGCTGGTGCCTCGCGCCTTGCCGTAGCCTGTTAACGAAGGCCCGATGTTGCCATACGAAATTTCTTGTTTGCTGATTTGATGGCAGTTGTAGCAGCCGCCACCGTTTGGTGTTTTGGTCGTGTCTGACCAGGTTGCACCTCGGCCGCTTTGTGCAACCGCTTCGCCTGCTTTCCAACTGCCTAGATACTTTCCATCTGACGGAGGCTTAATTGCCGCCATGGCTTTGCTTTGTTCTTCAATTAAAACTTTTTGTGCAGCAGGGGTTTGGCGTAACTCAGGATCCGAGCAAATAGCTTGAATCCGATCTTGCTCAAGGCGATCAAGCCCAGCAATGCCTTCTGCACGAAAGCCCTCTTTGAGCATGGCTTCGAACTTTGGGTCGGCAGTTTGTGCCTGTGCGCCAAGTGCTAGGCAGCTGAGCAAGATGGTAGTCGTGCAGTAACGAACGTATAGAGTGTTCATAAGTATAAGTATCCTGATCTATGCTGTCTGACTTAGCGTTTAAGGCCGGGTGTTTGAACGGTACCGCCATCACCTTTGTTTGCCATAAAAATTGACAACGCAACTGTGACGTCTGACCCGTAAATCGGGAAGGGCATCCGTTGTTGTCTGAAGCAATCATTCAGACGACGCTGCATGGTCCAGAATTCTCCGCTTGAGACGCGATAGGCTGGCCACGCGCCCCAACCTAAGGCTGCACCTTCTTGGGTGGTTAGGTCAGGTAAATCTTGCAGGCGAATACGTTGATCCTTTGCCGAGTGACACGAGGCGCACGAGAAATCCATCGGCCCTCCTTGAAAGAAGAACATCTTTTTGCCCAGGGCCACCATCTCTTTTTCTTTTGGATGTGTCGCAGGTACGTTGATCTTCATGCCTTTTGAGTGTGTCACAACGTAAGCCACAACCGCCTCGATATCTTTGCGAACGCCCTTACCAAAGGCGCCTTTGATGACGTCTTGTTGCGGGATTCCTTGCAAGGTCTGCATGCACGTCATCAAGCGCGACTCAAGATCTTGCACGCGGTCGGTGTCTTTGAAATATCGCGGCAGTTGAGCGGCTGCGCCATGCACCACACCGGGGCCCAGACCAAGATCACACCTTTCGAGCGTCGCCTGTTTAGGCCCAGCAGGTTTCTTCCAAAGTTCTTCACCTGCCATTTCATACAGCTCTGATGGATTACCGTCGGCAATCATTTCGCGATATTTGGCGATTTCATCGCTGGTACTTTGCGAAAAAGCGGTGGCTGTGCCCAGGCTTAGCAAGCTTGCTAAAAGGAGGGACGCATATTTCTTTGTCATGATTGGATCCTGAGTCAAGGCAGCGTAAACAGCATGCTGTAAGTATTTGCAGCAACCGTTAGGTTTGCAGCGATTAACGGTGAAGCGTTAGGACGTTTGCAGCGGCCATGAGACTTCCTGCGAATCGCCTAGAAGTGAGCGGTGGTAATGAGACTTGTTGCTGCTCACTTGCATCAGGTGATCTTTGCTTTATCGCTACGCTTGTCGCCCGAGTTATCCACCCAATCAACGACGATTTCATCGCCTTTTGCCGCGCCTTTGATTTTGAAATTCAAAAAAGGATCTTTTGATACAGCTGGGCCGAACTCGGCGGTAAACACGGTTTTGCCTTTCACTTGGGCAATGACGGTTTGGATAAAAAACGCAGGGATGGTTGCGCCCGCTGCATCTTTACGTTGACCGGACTCCATATCGTGCTTCATCAAAACCTTGACGTCGACGATGCCGTCTTTTTCAGCAGCGCGAATGCGCATTGGATCTGCCATGATGATTCCTTTTGAAATATCTTAAATTCGATTGTTAAACGCGTAGCGTGCGATAAGCCGTGTGAGAGCAAGGCCGGCCTTAGCCGCCGCAACCACCGAGCGTGACCTTAATTTCTTTCGTTGCGATATACCACTTGCCGTCGGCCTTCACCAAGGCGTGAACGTTTGAGCTTTGGCCCATTTTGACGCGCGTTGTCACAAAGGCTTCCGCGCCCTCTGGCAGCATGAATTGAGCGGCAAGATTGCTAGGATTTTTTTCGACCAGAATTGCGATTTGAGTGGCCTTAAGTTTTGTTTCAACACCAACAGGTACGACCGCACCGTTTTCGGCGATATCTGGCGCGCGCATGATGATATCGGCTGACGTTTCAGGTTTTGCACCGCCGATGGCTTTAAGCACATCGTCGAGATTTTTACCTTCAAAGGCTGCCTTATTCCATTCAGCAGCTTGTACGCTGCTAATCAGGCCTGTGCTTGCCATCAGGGCAATGACCGAGGTCAGGCGTAGGACGTTTCTGCGTTGGTGATTCATTGTTGCTCCTGTCAATTTCAAAAAATAGTGATTGCATCTAAAGCGCGCGTGCCTAACCATGGGCCATCAAGTCGTTGCTGCGCATATTACCGAATAGTGAACAATTGTTAAATATTACGCCGGTTCTGTTGAGGCTGCGGGTAGGATTCTAATGAGTGGCGAGTATCCACTTGACCAGCGCCAGCGAATCGGCTGCCGATAATTGGTTTTGAGCCGGCATGGGGATTGCGCCCCAAACGCCCGCGCCGCCTTTTAATACCTTGTCAGTCAGCGTTGTCTCGCTGTTCGCCTGATTTTTATACTTAATAGCAATCTCGGCTAGAGACGGGCCAACCAGCTTACTGCTCGCAGCATGGCAGGCAAAGCAATTTTGCTTTTTAAACAATTCGGCTGGCGGCATGAGCGTAGCTGGGGCACCAGGCGCTGAGGTTGAAGCAGAGGCGATCGCGGCTTGACTTGCGTTGGCCGAACCGGTTTGAGTGGGGCGGCCTAGGTCTGAGCCTGGCAGTTTAGCGACGGGCGGTCGAGTGGTATCCACGCCGCGAAACGGTCCATAACCGCGATTCTGTTCAGCCAGATTCTCATGTGCATTGCGGGCGTAGTCTGGAAGGCTTGACGTGATGTTTACCGTCTCGACGCAATTGCTCATACAGGCAACCGCTTTGACGTCAGGCGCGTCGCCAATCCGCCATAAACCGTGTTCGCGTGTCATGCCATTGCGATTTGGCATCAACTGCTGCACCTCGGCCATGTTCTTGTTGCTCAACTCAAAGTCATCAGGCAAAATTTCGGCCAGATTGAGCATATAGGCTAAGACAGCATAGGTGTCGTCGGCTGTTAGCGAACGAGGCGCGTTCCAGGGCATCGCGCGATAAATATAGTCGTATAAGCTCGAAATCGTTGCAACTTTCATCAAAGTGCTGCGCTGCGGTTGCTTGGGATCAGTGAGTGAGGCAACTCGCCCGCGCTGCACATCTGCAGCTGTCGTGCCGCCGACTAAAGGCGTAAAGACTTCGTTTGACTCACCAAATGTGCCATGACAACTTGCACATTTGTTTTCCCAAATGGGTTGGCCGTCTTGTACTTTTCCTGAGCCGGCGGGCAAACCTTTAAGGTCTGGGCGCACATCGATATCCCATGCTTTGACCTCTGCTGCTGTAGCCGTGCGGCCGATGCCGTTGAACTGGTTTGACGCAGCGCTTTGCGCGGCGCTGTCGCTCACCGTACAAAATACGGCGGCAACGCTAAACAATGCAAGCGCAACAAGCTTTCCATGTTTGAAAGGCGTCGTTTTGTCAGCTTCGAATTTCGTACTGCTGCTGCGCGCTTTTGTTACGACAACTCGGTCGCCCAACAGAAAATTAGCCAACTTGTACATTGCTGACCTCACCGTTTGCGTCGAGTTTCCAGGATTGAATCGCGTTGTTGTGATAGATCGAGCGTGTGCCGCGCACTTCTCGCAACATATTGATCGGTGGCTGCACGTAGCCGGTCGAGTCGATCGCGCGCGACTGCAAAATTGCGGGTGAGCCGTCCCAGTCCCAATTGATATTGAAGCGTGTGATGGCCTTCGTCAGGATTGGGCCTTCAAGGCGCGCTTCTCGCCAGTTCTTACCGCCATCCATCGAAACATCCACACGTTTGATGGTGCCGCGACCAGACCAGGCGATCCCACTCACGTTGTAAAAACCTTTGTTTAAGAGTTGTTGTCCGCCCGACGGAGTCGTGATGACAGATTTACATTCTTGAATCGAGGCGTATTGGCGATGCAGACCGTTTGGCATCAAGTCAATATAATGAACGGCTTCGTCTTTGCTGGCATAGGGTTGATCGCCCACTTCAATACGACGCAGCCATTTGACCGAGCTCACTCCTTGCGCGCCTGGCACAAGCAGTCTGAGAGGATAGCCATTTTCAGGCCGCAGCATTTCGCCGTTCATCCCCCACACCACCAAGACATCGTCCATGGCTGCCTCGATCGGGATAGTGCGGGTCATGCCCGAGCCGTCTGCGCCCTCGGCGAGAATATATTTACCTTGCTTGAGATCGACACCACACAGATCGAGCAGTGTCGCAAGAGGGACACCGGTGAACTCACTGCACGAAATCATGCCGTGGGTGTACTGCACGGTGGGCACGGCCACATTGCCCCACTCCATGCCCGAGTTGGCGCCGCACTCGATGAAGTGAAAGCGCGACACGCAGGGCATGCGCATGATCTCGTCCATCGTGAAGACCTTGGGCGTCTTCATCAGGCTGGGGTCGCTGCCATTGAGCATCAGGCGGTGCCCGCTGGGGTCCACATCCCACCAGCCCTGGTGGTGGCGCTCGAAGTGCAGGCCGCTGGGCGTGACGATGCCGAACAGGCTCTGCAGCGGCGCGAAGGACACCGACGACTGCGTTGTTTGCGTCAATCCCGGGCTCTGTCGGCGCTGCACATTGCTCTCGAATTTGGATGGCTTGCCATAGCCATCGGTGGCCACCCCTTGGCCCAAGCCCTTGCTATGGTCCGGCAGGTTCAGGATATTGGGGTCACCACCATCGACGGGCACTGGATTGCCCTGCGCCATGACCGCCGAGGCTCCCGCACCTGTCGCCGCTGCCACGAAAGCAGACCGGATGAAGTCGCGCCGTCCCTGGCGCGCTTCCAAGGCGACCATCTTGATGCCTTCCTTGCTCAAAAAACTCTCGGGGGCTTTTTGAATTTTTCCAGAATGCAGGTTTTCGTGATTCACACCATCTCCTGTTAGATCGGAAGAGCACACGTCTGAACTCCAGTCAC
>CALCPT010000575.1 GCA_937897265.1 uncultured Alcaligenaceae bacterium | reverse complement strand
TATGTTGACCACTATCGGGCTGAGAGCGATGCCAAGTCACTTTTACCAACACCTATGAGCACGCTCGCGTACATCGGGCTAGGCGCCAATCTAGGTGACGCGCGACAAACCATCGCGGCTGCGATTCAAACATTACGTGAGTCGAGCGAGATTTTGTCGCTTAAACAAGCACCCCTTTACAGCAGCGACCCAGTCGATGCGCAAGGCCCCGTGTTTATCAATACCGTTGTCGCCGTTGACACAACGCTTGAGCCGCTACCCCTACTCGATTTATTGCAAACGATTGAGCAAGCGCACGGACGCGAGCGCCCCTACCGCAACGCGCCGCGCACACTTGATCTTGACCTACTGCTTTACGGTACACAGACAATCGACACAACACGCTTAACCGTGCCACATCCACGCATGCATCAACGCGCTTTTGTACTGCGGCCATTACAGGACTTGGCGCCTGACTTGCGACTCGCGCAAGGAAGTTTTACAGCCTTACTTGCTGAATGCCAAGATCAAAAGTTAGATCGATTAGTTGATTGAGCGACCAACCGATTGACCGGCTGGTCGCCTGAACAATTCATATCGTTCGCGTTTCAAAACGAAGGTGCGCTGTGTGCCAACACAGCCTTCGCCACACTGCTACAGTACAACTTAAATCGCTTTATCGGCAGCCAATCTGGCCACCGCCGCCTCATCCACCCCTAGTTCTTTCAGGATGGCCCGAGTGTGCTCACCGATACCAGGGATCGGATCCATACGCGCATCAAACTGATTGTTAGTAGCGGGCGGCAGCAACGCAGGTAACAGACCAACAGGGCTCTGCACCTCAGTCCAGCGATTGCGCGCCTTGAGTTGTGGATGCGCCCAGACATCTTTCATCTCGTTGACGCGAGCATTTGCGATCTGTGCGTCTTCAAGCTTTCGCTCAACCTGGGCAATCGTCATCTTTGAAAAGAGTTCGACGATCACCGCACGTAAACGCGCGCGATTGGCGGTGCGCTTTGTATTGTTATCAAACTCTGGATCAACTGCCAGCGATTTTTGCTCGATCACTTTTTCGCAAAAGATCACCCACTCACGTTCATTTTGCAAGCCCAGCATGATGGTATTGCCATCACCGACTGGAAAAGGACCGTACGGATAGATCGTGGCATGCGAAGCACCCGCACGCGGCGGTGGTGCAGCCCCTTCAAAAGCGTAATACAACGGAAAACTCATCCACTCGACCATACTTTCAAGCATCGAAACATCGAGATGGCTGCCAAGCCCTGTTTTATGACGCAAGAGCAGCGCATTCAAAATACTTGAATATGCATACGAACCCGCCGAAATATCCGCAATCGAGCATCCTGCCTTTGAGGGCTCTTCGGCCGAACCGGTTACCGACACAAAACCACTTTCACTTTGAATGAGTAGGTCGTAGGCCTTTTTGGTTTCGTAGGGGCCGCCCTCGCCATAGCCCGAGATGTCGCACACAATTAATTTCGGGAATTTGGCATGCAGCGCCTCAAAAGATAAACCCATGCGTGCGGCAGCACCGGGCGCTAGGTTTTGCACCAACACATCGGCCTGGGCTAACAACTGTTCAAGCACCGGACCTGCATCCGCATGTTTCAAATCAAGCGTAAGACTTTCTTTCGACCGATTCGTCCAGACAAAGTGCGAAGCCATCCCACGTGTGCGCTCGTCGTACTTGCGCGCAAAGTCGCCAACGCCCGGGCGCTCGATCTTAATCACGCGCGCCCCCATATCCGCAAGCTGGCGCGTGCAAAAGGGCGCTGCAATGGCGTGCTCAAGGCTGACCACAGTGATGCCTTCTAAAGGCAGCGGACCTTTCTTAACGCCACTTGAGGTAGTCGAATTTAACGGGGTGTTGCTCATGCTTCAAACCTCAGCTCTGCCTGATGGGCAAGTGTGCCTTCTTGTTCGGCCCAAAGTTTGGCCTCGCCTGGCGCAGTCACGCTGCCGGCAACCTCGAAGGCGGTTGGAGAAATCAAAGGCCGTAAGCCTCGGTATGACAAATGCTTAAGCGTTGCACTGGGGTGAGCCTGAACAAACGCCTGACACATCAAGGTGGCAATTAACGGTCCATGAATCACCAAACCGGGATAGCCCTCTTTTTCAGTGACGTAGGGATAGTCGTAATGAATACGATGACTATTGAATGTGACCGCCGAGTATCTAAAGAGCAATACCGCACTGGGGTCAACGGGTTGCTTCCATTGCGACACTGGGGCGGGCTCTGTACCCTGAAGCTTTGGCGGACTTGGCTCGCGGTAAACGATATCTTGCTCTTCGCTCACGACCAGTTTGCCGTTTTGCACAATATCGTGTTTGACAGTCACAAACAATAATGAACCGGTTCGCCCAGCCTTTTCTTTGATCGCAAGGACTGTCGAGGTTTTATGTGCCTCGGTGCCAACAACCAAACCACCATCAAAGTTCACTCGGCCACCGGCCCACATCCGATTACGATTGTCGGCAGGCGGCAAGAAACTACCACGTGCGGGATGACCATCGGCGCCCGTCTGGGCGATTGGCACCGTCTCTAAAAAAAATGCCCAATGCCAGAGAGCCGGCAACACAGCGCCGAGCTCAGGGATTGGACGCCCGAGCGTCACAGCGATACGCGCTGCATGCCCCGGATCCATACGGTCTACTACAGTTTGTGATTTACCTAACCACGCACTCAAATCAGTCGTTGACATCTAACATCCTTTAAACAACATATAAGCGCTCAAGCGATTATCTCGCCTTGCCTCGTATCTCACTTCAGACTAGGCCGCCTCAAGTTCTTGCATGCGTTGCAAATGGAAATTTGTATCGCCCAGCAGCATGTCGGTGTAGGTGAGTCGCTTGAAATAGTCGCCGACCTCAAGCTCATCAGTCATCCCCATCCCGCCATGCAACTGAACCGAGATCTCACCGACCAACCGCGCGGCAGCTGCGACCTCGACTTTGCTCATCGAGACCAAGCGACTGCGCTTCGCAGCGTCTTTTTCGCCTAAAGCAATCGCTGCAACATAGGTCATCGACAAACCCATTTCAGATTGAATCAACATATCACCTAAGCGATGTTGCAGCACCTGAAACGCGGCAAGCGGTTGCCCAAATTGCTGACGTGTTTTTAAGTATTGAATCGTGCTGTCGGTAAGGTAAGCCATCGCACCACAGGCATGCGCACACAAAGCCGTAATACCGTAATCCAGCGCCAGCGCCAACAACTGCTCGGCTTGCGCACCGCTTGCGATCAACTGCTCGGCTGACAACGTCACAGCAGTCAGGTTGATGGTGGCAGAGCGCGAACCGTCAAAGGTTGGGTAATCTTGAACCGCGACACCTTGGGTATCCGCTGGTACCAAAAACAACGCCACGGCGCCATCGAGCAAAGCCGACACAATCACTGCCTGTGCACCGGCACCATGCCAAACCAAGATCTTGCGGCCTTCAAGCGTGTAGCCGCCATTAGACGCTGTCGCACGGCTACACAAAGGGCGCTGCGAATCGCGCTCACCCTGCTCTTGCCATGCCACCGCCAAGACCGCGTCACCTTCGGCATGCGCCGTCAGCCAGCGCTGCTTGAGCGCCTGATTTTGACTGTTTGCCAAGAGCGTCACAGCGATCACTGCGCTTGAAATCGCAGGCTCACTGACAAGGCCGCGTCCAAGCTCTTGATGCACCGCAAGCATCGAGGCGGGCGTTTCACCAAAACCCCCAAACTCCTCTGGCACTAACAAACCGCCTACGCCCAGCTCAACCAAGCTGCCCCAAGCATTGCGATTGAGTACGCCAGCCTTTTGACGCTCGCGACGTTTGGGCCGTGACCAGTTATCTTCGATCAATCTGCGCAAGCTATCGGTCAACATGCGCTGCTCTTGTGAGTATGTAAAGTCCATTCTTATACCCCGATGATTTGTTTGGCAATGATGCCTTTTTGAACTTCGTTGGTACCGCCATAAATGGCCGTCTTGCGCATATCAAAATATGCGGCTGCCGCGGCCGGCGAGTACTCAGGGCTTGGGCCATGATCTTCGGCCTGAGCAAACATCCACTCAGGGTCGTACGGCCAGGCATCCGCACCCGCAACTTGCATTTGCAAACGCGCAAGTTCCATCTGCAGTTCAGAACCACGGATTTTTAAGATCGACGCCTTTGGGCCGGGATCCGTTTCACCCGCAGCCACGCGCAACACCATCAACTCGAGTGCTAACAATTGGGCTTCGGCGCGGTTAATGCTGTCACGCACCCTTGAACTCAGGCTCAGCGCTTCACCGCTTGCCATCGTGCGTTCGGCCAAAGATTTCAAAATCGCAAGTTCACGATGGCAGTGACCGATACCGGCAATACCACCTCGCTCATGACCTAACAAATATTTTGCGTAGGTCCAGCCGTGATTCTCTTCACCTACGAGGTTCTCGAGAGGTGCTTCGACGTTTTCAAGCCATACCTCATTGACCTCGGCACCGCCATCCAAGGTTCTGATCGGTCGTACAGTGACGCCCGGTTGCTTCATATCGATCAAGATCATCGAGATGCCGCGCTGCGCTTTCGCAGCAGTGTCGGTGCGCGTTAAACAGAAGATCCAGTCGGCATGATGCGCCATGGTGGTCCAGGTTTTTTGACCGTTAATGATGTAACGATCGCCCACACGTTCTGCACGCGTTTTTAATGAGGCAAGGTCAGAGCCAGAGCCTGGCTCTGAATAACCCTGACACCACCAGTCTTCTAGGCGCAACATGCGCGGCAAGAAATGATCTTTTTGAGCCTGAGTGCCATACTTCATGAGCACTGGACCAATCATGCTCAGCCCAAACGGGATCAAGCGCGGCGCACCGGCCTTAAATGACTCAATCTCAAAAATCAGGCGCTGAACCGGGTTCCACCCTGTGCCACCATATTCTTTGGGCCAACTTGGCGCTCCCCAGCCGTGATCGGTCAGCGTATTGTGCCAAAACACGAATTCGTCGCGGGTGACGCGATGGTGTGCAAACGCCTTTGCACGCAGCGCAGCGGGTAATTTGGCGTTAACAAAATCTTGCACCTCTTGACGAAAGGCGCGTTCTTCGGTGGTCCAGGTCAGATCCATTGGCTTTCTCCTCGATGCGTCATCTTAACGCCCCAACTCAGTCAGAGAATCTCGGATTTTGGAAGACGGCGTTCTAGAAGCCCAAATGCACCTACAATCGCGCCAACACTGTCCAAACTATGTCTGAGGAGACACTCATGAAAACCCTAATCCGCGCCTGCGCGCTCGTGATTGCAGCCTTGGGGGTAAGCGCCCCCGCCATGGCCGCCTGGCCAGAAAAGCCCATCACTCTGATTGTGCCCGCCGCACCAGGTGGCACCACCGACATTACCGCCCGCTTACTGAGCGAAAAGCTTGGGGCAGCGTTAGGTACAACAGTGGTCGTTGAAAATCGTGCAGGTGCAGCCGGAATCATCGGCACACAGGCGCTGTTGCGCTCAGCCCCTGATGGCTACACCATCGGTTTTGGCAACATTGGCCCAAACGGCATTAACTACAGCCTGTATAAAAACTTGCCCTACAAGTCGACTGATTTTGCGCCGATTACCTTAGTGATTTCGGTGCCAAACATTTTGGTCGTCAATAGCAAGTCGCCCTACAACACGGTTAAAGAACTCGTTGACTCGCTGAAGAAGGATCCAAAGGGAAATTATTCCTTCGGCTCGTCAGGCACAGGGCAGTCACCTCACCTGTCTTCTGAAATGTTTGCCCAACGTACCGAGCTGAACCTCACCCATATCCCGTACAAAGGAATGGGCCCTGCTGTCACTGCACTGTTGGGTGGGCAGGTCACCTTCTTAATTGATAACCTACCAAGCTCGATTTCCTTTATTCGCTCGGGTCAGTTTCGTGCCTTGGCCATCACTGGCGAGCAGCGCTCGCCACAATTACCCGATGTCCCCACCATGGCCGAGGCTGGCATTAAAGACATGGTCGTGACCGCTTGGTTTGGTTTCGTTGCGCCGGCTGGGACCCCCGCCGATGTCGTCAACAAAATTCAACAAGCCACCAAAAAAGTGCTTGAGATGCCTGAAATCAAACAACGCTTTGCCGAAATGGGTGGCGTCCCCGGTGGCGGCACTCCTGCTGAATTTGGCGCCTTCATGGATCGCGAACAAGCGAGCTGGAGAAAAATTGTCGAGGCTGCCAAGCTTTCGATGGAGTAAGCATGATTGACAAAATCAAGCACTCACTTGAAGACGCGATCGCGCCTCTTCAAGACGGGGCTTCAATCATGGTGAGTGGTTTTGGCGAAGCAGGCATCCCCTTTGAACTTTTGCATGCCGTACTTGATAAGGGGCTGCATGATCTCACCATCATCAGCAACAACGCGGGTACCCACGAGGTGGGTATTGCCGCTCTGATTAAGGCAAAGCGAGTTCGCAAAATCGTCTGCTCACATCCACGCCCTGTTAATTCTGAAACTTTCTTAGCGGCCTACCGTGCTGGGCAAATTGAGCTCGAGTGCATGCCACAAGGAACATTGGCAGAACGTTTACGCGCAGCGGGCGCTGGCCTAGGGCCTTTTTTTACCCCCACCGGCTTTGGCACCTTGGTGGCTGAAGGCAAAGAGCAGCGAGTGATTGATGGCAAAGGCTACATTCTTGAGCAGCCGCTTCACGGTGATGTGGCGTTGGTGCGAGCCCACCTCGGTGATCGCTGGGGCAATCTGACCTACCGTTGGGCGGCGCGCAACTTTGGACCCGTCATGTGCATGGCCGCCAAGCACTCGATCGCTCAAGTCAATCGCGTAGTCGCATTGGGGGATTTGCCCCCTGAACAGGTCATGACACCTGGGATTTTTGTTCAAGCCGTTGTGGCTGTTGGAGGCGAGCGATGAGCCGCGCGAACACAAAAGACATGTCTGAGGGCAGCACGCAGCAGGCGCCTTATAAACCCCTATCACGCAATGAAATCGCCTATCTTGTGGCGCATGATTTTCCGGATGGGGCAGTTGTGAATCTGGGCATCGGTATGCCAACTTTAGTGGCAGACTTTTTACCTGCAGATCGTGAGATTTTGCTGCAAAGTGAAAATGGCATTTTAGGAATGGGCGGCGCCGCGAGCGGTGCTGACATTGACCTGGATATCATCAATGCGAGTCGCACCCCGGTGGTCTTGCTTCCAGGCGCCTCGATTACCGAGCATACGATTGCCTTCGCGATGATGCGCGGTGGTCACTTGGACTACTCGGTGCTGGGCGGATTTCAAGTTGCCGAAAATGGCGATCTTGCAAACTGGCTCACAGCGGGGCCCGATGCGATTGCCGCCATCGGTGGCGCGATGGATTTAGCGGTGGGTACGCGCGAAGTGATCGTGATGATGGAACACGTCACAAAAGACCAAACTCCCAAGCTACTGCCAGCCTGCACCTATCCACTCACAGCCGCGGGCGTCGTCAATGTCATCTACACCGACTTGGCAATCATCGACGTGACAACGAGCGGCTTCGTTTTGCGCGCAATACTCGAGGGCCTCACAGTAGAAACCCTAGCAAAGAAAACTGGGGCGACCTTGGCAATTTCGGATAAGCTAACCGTCATTCGTCGTAATGCGCAAGGCGATCCCGTGTACAAAACAATTTGACAGGCGCGCCCGAGGCTTAAGCCGCTCATCGCGACTTCATCGTATGCCTCACAGACCAAAACTAAAGGACATCACATGCTTCAAATATTTTCGATGAAGGGCGCGCGTTGGCTGCTTGGTTTGATCTGGCTCACCTTAAGTGGTGTTGCGCTTGCTCAGACCAACGCCAACCAACCTATTACCTTGATCATTCCGTATCCTCCTGGTGGCAGCGCAGACATGCTAGCCCGCCCGATGCTGCCCGACCTACAAAAAGTTTTAGGTCAAACCATCGTGCTGGATTACAAAGGTGGTGCAGGTGGCACAATCGCCACAAGCGCGCTTGCCCGGGCTAAGCCCGATGGCCAAACGATTATTTTGGTGCTCACCGCGCATGCGATCAACGACGCTCTTTATCCAACACTGCCCTACAACACGCGCAAAGATTTTGCCCCTGTGTCACTGGTTGCAACCTTGCCACTTCTGGTCGCTGCGCCCCTGACCTCACCGTTCAACACCATCCCTGAGCTGATTGCCTACGCCAAAGCGAATCCAGACAAACTGTCTTATGCCTCTGCGGGCAACGGCAACACCAGCCACCTGTCGGTAGAGTTATTCAAAACACAGACCGGTACAAAGATGGTTCATATCCCTTACAAAGGTAGCGGTCCAGCAGTGATTGCCATGTTGGGCAATGAAGTGTCATTTATGTTCGACAGCATTTCGACCTCGTTTCAACAGGTCAAGGCAGGCAAACTTAAAGCGATCGCCGTCAGTAGCCTTGAGCGCGCGTCGATTTTGCCAAACACACCTACCATCGCCGAGACCTTGCCCGGATTTGAAGTGACTGTTTGGTACGGCATTTTGGCACCAGCAGGGACACCCGAAGCGATTGTCAACAAGCTGAGTCAAGCGTTTGCCCAGGTCGGCGCTGATCCGAAAGTGCGCGCCCAGTTAGCTGAAAGCGGCTACGCAACTGTTGGCTCAACTCCGGCGGCTTTCGGCAAACATATTGAAGCCGAGTTAACCAAATGGAACAAAGCCGTGAAAGACTCAGGCGCAACAATTCAGTAACACCATCGAATACACACGGCGAGACTCTCTTCATGTCAAAAAAACTGTCACAACGCTTACATACGTTAGCGACCGCCGTCACTGGCGCTCTGCTGCTGGCCACTTGCTTCAGCACAACTGCCTTGGCGCAAACCAACTGGCCTGAGCGCCCCATCAAACTCATCGTGGGCTACCCACCGGGTGGGCCTGTTGATGTGACTGGGCGAACCTTTGCACGTTTCTTAGGTGAGCAGCTCAAGCAATCGGTGATCGTCGAAAATCGCGCCGGTGCCAGCGGCATGCTGGGCGCAGACGCGACGGCAAAGGCGACACCTGACGGCTACACACTGAACTTTATCGCCAGCCCCACAATGACGATCTCACCGATCGTTCAACGCACCAAGCTATTTGATCCTCGCCAAGATTTCACCATGCTGGGCTCGGTTGTGAATTACACCAATGTGCTGCTGATTGGTCCGCAAATCCCCGCAAAGACCGTCGCAGAGCTCGTGGCGTTTGCGAAAGCGAATCCAGACAAAGTGTCGTTCGGCTCTGCAGGGTTTGGCGGCTCGAACCATTTATCAGCCGAGCTGTTGGTTCAATCTACCGATTCGCCGATGTTACATGTGCCCTACAAAGGTAACTCGCCTGCCATGATGGATGTCATCAGCGGGAAAATTACCTTTATGTTTGACATCACCAGCACCGGCAAGGTGTTTGTGGATAGTGGGCAGGCGCGCGCGTTAGCGGTGACATCAAAAGAGCGCAATCCGAGTCTGCCGAATGTGCCGACAATGATCGAGGCTGGGATCACCGATTATGAGGTGGTAGGATGGCTCGCCGTTGCTGGCCCTAAAAACTTACCAACTGAAGTCGTGAGCAAGCTTTCTGGTGCGATTGAGCTCGCCAAGCGAGACGCAGCTTTTCGCAAGGCGGTCGAAGATGGTGGCTACACTATTGACCAAGCAAGCCCAAAACAGCTTCACGACCGCGTTCTGAGCGAATACGCCATGTGGGAGCGCGTGATTATCAAAGGCAAGCTCCAACAGTAACGGCTCGCTGATTTCAACTTAAGCAGTAACAGCCTGCAGATGTCGACTCAAGCAGTCAACGCAGGCTGATTTCAACTCAACAAGTAAGGCCTGTACGTGAACATCACCTCGACTTTGCAACCCCTGTTAGCCCAAACGCGCATCCCAGTCATCGGTGCGCCAATGTTCTTAGTCTCGGGCACCGACCTCGTGGTCGCGCAGTGCACTGCTGGTGTGATTGGTACGTTTCCGACCTTAAATGCTCGCCCCCAAGAAGAGCTGCCCATCTGGTTAAACAATATCAAAACGCGGCTAACCGCCTACAAAGCGCAACACCCACACGCTATCGTGTCACCGTTTGGTGTGAACCTAATCGTGCATCCGTCCAACCCCCGTTGGGAGGGCGATCTAGAAATTTGCGCGCAGCATGAGGTTCCGTTGTTTATTACCTCGTTGCATGCACCTAACACTGTCGTTGATCGCGTGC
>CALCPT010000574.1 GCA_937897265.1 uncultured Alcaligenaceae bacterium | reverse complement strand
GCTTAGTCTGCAATTTTTAGAGATACTTTATGGAAACGCTCGGAATCGGTCTGTTTTTACTGATCATCATGCTGTTGTTTTTATCTGGCGGCATTTGGATCGCCATGACGCTCGCCATTTGTGGCTGGGTCGGACAAGCTTTTTTTGTCAACACGCAACCCGGTAAAAATTTGTTCTCAGCGTTTTGGGAAACCAATGCGTCGTGGGAGCTCGCCGCGTTGCCCTTGTTTATTTGGATGGGTGAAATCCTGTTCAGAACCAAGTTAAGTGAGGAAATGTTTGAAGGGTTGCGCCCTTGGCTCAATCGTGTGCCAGGCCGGCTAATGCACACGACTGTCCTGGGTTGCGGCATTTTTGGTTCAGTGAGTGGTTCGTCTGCGGCTACCTGCGCCACCATCGCAAAAGTGGCCCTGCCAGAGCTTAAAAAACGCGGCTACGACGAAAAGCTGGCGTTGGGTGCCTTGGCCACATCTGGCACGTTGGGGATCCTGATCCCACCTTCGATCACGATGGTGGTGTATGCCGTTGCTGCCGACGCCTCAATTATTCGAATTTTTCTCGCGGGTTTTATTCCTTCGGCGATTTTGATGGCGCTGTTTATGGGTTACATCGCGTGGTGGTCGATCCGCAATCCGTCCAAAGTGCCGGCTGCGGATCCTCCCTCAAGCTTTCTTGAAAAAGTACGTAAAAGCGGCAACCTGATTCCCTGTGCGCTTTTGATTATCTTTATCGTTTGGGTGCTGGTAGCCGGTTATGCCACAGCAACCGAATGCGCGGCCTATGGGGTCTTTGGCTCGTTGGTGATTGCAGCCTACAGTCGTTCGTTGACCTGGAAAAATTTCTGGGAAGGCCTGATGGGTACGACACGCACCAGTTGCATGATCATGATCATCTTGGCTGGCGCTGCGTTTTTGACTAAAACCATGGCGTTTACTGGCGTCCCTCGCGAGTTGGCTGAATGGGTCAATGCCATGCAGCTGTCGCCTTACGCCTTGATCGGTTGTTTGGTCGTGGTGTATTTGATTTTAGGCACAGCGCTCGATGGCATCAGTATGATTGTGCTCACGGCTGCGGTCGTGCTGCCGATGATTCAAAAAGCAGGTTTTGATCTGATTTGGTTTGGTATCTTTATCGTCTTGCTTGTTGAGATCGCAGAGGTAACGCCTCCTGTTGGCTTTAACTTATTCGTGCTGCAAAACATGACAGGTAAAGACAGCAATACGATCGCGCGTGCAGCGATCCCATTTTTTATCTGTCTAGTGATTTGTATCGTCATCATTACGATCTTCCCTGAGGTAGTGACTGTATTGCCGGACTATGTCATGGGTAAGGCGAAGTAGATGCGTCAGGCCAAAAGGTTGTTCTTGCCCAGCCGTTTGGTGGTGGGTGCAAGTCTGTGTGCGTTTATTGCAGTCGGGCTCAGCGGTTGTAAAACCTATGAGGCTGCGCTGGGTACTGGCGAGAACGTGACTGCGATTGATTCAGCGCGCCTGACACAAAGTGGTTTTTTAACTCATTACGCCAAGCTCAAGCCTGTTGCTGCGATGGACGGCATCGAGTGTTGGCGGGATACTCGCTTTGATCCGAAAAAATATAAAAAAATCCAGATTGCGCCGATCGTGGTGTCTTTGACTGCACCGAAGGATTCAAAAGATGGCAAAGTGCCGACGGTTGATCCAGCTGATTTGAAGCAGTTGACGGATTATTTTTATCAAACTCTGCGTGACGCGTTTAAACCTCAGATGCCGATTGTTACGCAGGCTGGTGCCGGTGTGGTGGTGCTACGAATTGCGCTGACTGATTTGGTGCCGACTTCTGTGCCGGGTAGCGTCGCTGGTACCTTGATTCCGTACGCCTTCATTGCAGAGGCAAGCTCAGGCAAAGTGACTGGGCGGCCCGCGGGGTCAACCCCATATTTGGGTGAAACAGGTATGGAGATGCAGTTTCGCGATGGTGCAACCGGAGCCGTCTTGGCCGAGTGTCGCGATACCGAGATTGGTCGCAAATATGCTGCAGAACTGAATGCGGGTGCCGCGCAAGCGGCCCAAATTTGGGCAAACGGCTACATGAGCTCGTTTCAGTCTTGGGGCTATGCCAAGGCGGCCTTTAACAAGTGGTCGATGCTTTTGGCTAAGCGGATGGCTGAACTGCAACAGATTCAGCCAACGCCTTAAAGTTAGGCGATTTTTTCGCAAACTGCTGCGGTCACTTGTGCTGTGGTCGCTAACCCGCCTAAATCGCGCGTGTGCAATCTTGGGTTTGCGGTTACCGCTTCGATCGCTGCCATCAACCGATTGGCCGAAGCCTGTTCACCCAAATGCTCAAGTAGCATCACCACCGACCAAAAGGTACCGATAGGATTTGCGAGCCCTTTGCCCATGATGTCGAAGGCCGAGCCGTGAATGGGTTCAAACATCGAAGGATAGCGACGCTCGGGATCGATATTGCCTGTTGGCGCAATACCCAGACTGCCCGCTAACGCGGCGGCGAGATCGCTCAAAATATCGGCGTGTAGGTTGGTGGCCACAAGCGTATCAAGCGTGGCGGGGCGGTTCACCATCCGCGCTGTGGCAGCATCCACTAACTCTTTATCCCACGTCACATCCGGAAATTCTTTGGCAATTTGAACCGCAATCTCATCCCACATCACCATGGCATGGCGCTGTGCGTTTGATTTTGTCACAACAGTGAGTAATTTGCGTGGCCGTGATTGCGCCAATTTGAACGCGTAGCGCATGATGCGTTCGACACCCGCACGTGTCATCATGCTGACATCAGTTGCCACCTCGATCGGGTGACCCTGATGTGCGCGACCGCCGACACCCGAGTATTCGCCTTCTGAGTTTTCTCGCACGATGACCCAATCGAGTTGATCCGGCGTGCAGCGCTTGAGCGGTGCATCAATGCCGGGCAAGATGCGGGTAGGGCGTACGTTCGCGTATTGGTCAAAGCCCTGGCAGATTTTTAGGCGCAGGCCCCACAAAGTGATGTGATCAGGAATATGTGGATCGCCAGCAGAGCCAAACAAGATTGCATCTTTGTTGCGTAAAGGATCAAGGCCATTTTCAGGCATCATCATGCCGTGCTTGCGGTAGTAGTCACCACCCCAATCAAAATTCTCGAATTCAAAGTTCAAGGCGGGATTTTGACGTGCAAGTGCTTCAAGCACTTTTTGTCCTTCGGGGACAACTTCTTTGCCAATGCCGTCACCGGGAATCGTGGCGATGCGATACGTTTTCATACGAGTTTCCAATCAGTATTCAAAATGAGTTTGTAAGAGCAGTCAAGTATTTAGAGTGATGCGATAGTAGGAGGTGAATTGTCTTGACGAGGGCGCTGTTGTTATTCACCACCACCTTCATAGCGCTTGCCGCGCGCCAACAGTTCAGGCGTACCGATCAAGTTATTTAAACCATCAAAGTTAAACATCTTGTCGCGAAAGCCGTCTGTGCTTCCTGTGGCCTTCAATTCTGCAAAATATGCTTGCAGTGTCATTGCCACTGAGCGAACCGTACCACCCGGAAAAATTGCAATTGAGTAGCCAAGTTCTTGCAACACAGCGGTTGATTTAACCGGTGTTTTTCCGCCTTCGACCATGTTCGCCAACAAAGGTGCGCGGCCTTTAAAACGTTTGTTGACGATACGCATCTGTTCGTCACTGCGCACAGCTTCGATGAATAAAATGTCTGCGCCCGCCGCCAGGTAATGCTCAGCACGCTCAAGTGCTTGCTCAAACCCTTCAACGGCTAGCGCATCGGTACGCGCCATGATCAGGGTGTCCGAACTGTGGCGTGAGTTGACTGCTGCTTTGATCTTGCCCACCATTTCAGCGGTAGATACCACTGTTTTTCCTTCAAGATGGCCACAGCGCTTCGGAAAACTTTGGTCTTCAAGCTGAATGATATTGGCGCCGTTACGTTCGAAGCCGCGCACGGTACGCTCGGTATTTAAGGCATTACCAAAGCCCGTATCGGCATCAACGATGATGGGTAAGCTGATGCGATCACGCATCTGTACGACTTTTTCATTGACCTCGGTAAACGTTGTGAGCCCAACGTCAGAGCGCCCAAGTGTCGTGTAAGCCACCGAAGCACCAGAGATATACACAGCCTCAAACCCTGCTTGCTCTGCCATCAAGGCCGACAAGGCGTCATACACGCCTGGTGCCAATAAGATTTCAGGTTGTTGGAGGCGGCTCTTAAGATTGATCATGAAAGTGTCTCTTCTCTTTTTATAGAAATGTTAAGAAATCGATGGGTCGGGTGTGTCAGTCATTGGTTGAGTGCAGAGTGTAATCACGCTGCGTGAATCGAGCAGGTAAAAATCTAAGTCAAGAGATCGCTAAAGCCCTGAGGGGTAAGCGACCTGCCTGCTCGGTTTAAGGTATGAAAGCATTTGCAGGCTCTTCGAACCAATTGCGATTCTTTCGCAAACGCTGAGCCATCGCGAAGGCATAAGGTGCAGCCTCAAGCAAGATTTCGGTTTGTGCCTCGTTAAGTTTAAGGCCAGCATTTGTTGCCATGCGGGTGGCGAGCTCCCGCGTGGACGCATCGCAGCCCGAAGTGTCAGGTGTTAAGTTTTGCGGTGCGAGCACCGGTGCCTGGTTGCCCGCAGCTAGAGCAGGGCGCTTGGTGCGCAAATTAGCAGCCACTTCAAAGGTGTGACCGGCGCGCAATACTAAGGCATCGGCCTGAGGTGCTCCGACGAGTTGCAAGCCCATAGGCAGCCCGGCTGAATTAAAGCCGCAACACACGGCAAGCGCAGGGCCTCCCGTGACATTGGCTAGCACCTGTGAATTGCCGCGTTGCCAAAAAGTGATAGGGCGATGCGCTGTGATTGGGCTGGCTGGGCCGAAGGTGGGCATCAAGAGTAAATCGAACTTTTCATAAATAGGTTGCATCTCGTTGATCATCCGCCGATGCTCGCGTGTCGCTGCCAAATAATCAACGGATTGAAATAGCGAGGCGGGTAGGATGCGACTTAAGAAGTCGTGCCCAAAGTCACCGGGGCGACTGATGAGATTATGCTGATGCACAGCAAAAATTTCTGTCTCAGCGATGACGACTTTGACATCCATATAGTCTTGCATCGAACGCACTCGGCAGTCTGCTACCTGGGCGCCAAGCTGTTTGAAAATATCAATCGCTCGTTCGAGAGCCTGCAGATGTTCAGGATTGGCCGGGTTTTCTTCTTCCCACCAGTGGCGCAGCACACCGATACGCAGACCTTTGACACCACCCGCCAACTGAGCTTTGTAATCCTGAATGGGTTGCGCAAAGCTGTTGCCATCTTGTGGATCGTGTCCGGCAATTGATTGCAACATCAGTGCACAATCTTCGACCGTCCAGGCCATGGGGCCGCAATGGTCGAACGTAAACGAATTAGGCATGACGCCTGTACGACTCACGAGCCCTGAGCTTGGCATAAAGCCCGCGATGCCACATAGCGATGCTGGTCCGCGAATCGAACCCCCTGTGTCGGTGCCTAAGGCTGCGGGCACTAGCCCCGCTGCGACTGCAGCCCCCGAGCCGCTAGATGAACCGCCACTGAATCGATCCAAGCCCCAAGGGTTGCGCACCGGCGGCCAAGGTAGATCGAGCGAGGGACCACCATGCGCAAATTCGTGAGTATTGAGTTTGCCCAGTAACACGGCGCCAGCGCCATAGAGCTTCGATACGACCACGGCATCTTTTTTGGGCACATAGTCTTGCGCGGTACGCGAGCCCCCAGTGGTCAGAATACCCGCTGTTTCGTAGATATCTTTTGCCCCAAAGGGTATGCCATGCATGGGTCCGCGATAGTCACCCGCCATGATCTGAGTCTCAGCCGTTTGCGCTTGTTGGCGCGCCAAATCAAAGGTCGGTGTAATGAACGCACTCAATTGAACGTCAAGCGCCTCGGTACGCGCGATTTGATGATTGACATATTCAAGTGGCGAGAGCTTGCGGGTACGCAGCAGTTCAGCTGCTTGCGCTAACGTCAGGTCATGCAAGGCATTGGTCATCTGGGACTCTCGAAATTAACGTGTGATTGGATCTAAACCTTGGCGCTTGTATACCGCTGTGACCGCCGGCGTGCGCATAAACGCATTGAAGGCACTGATCACGTCAGGCTTGGTTGGGTCTTTAAAGATGCCGATTGAAAACGTGGTCGACTGTTGGACGGCAGGGGGGAGCTTGGCAAAGATATTGATACCAGACACCTGCATCAGTTCACTCATTTGCTGGACCGCGAGTTCAATCTCGCCGCGGGCGACCAGTTCGCCGGTAAGGCCCTCTGCCAAGACAGTTGCTTTCGGCCGAAGCTCTTCATCTATTCCCAGGCGTTTGAGCAGGCTTGCGAAGTACATCCCGCTTGCCCCTTGTTTAGAAAATACGAACGAACGCGAAGCCCGCAGGGTTGCAATAAACGCCTCTTGCGTTGAGATGTCAGGGGCAGGGGCTCCCTGCTTGACGGCCATGGCGACATCCGAGGTGACGAGATCGACCCGCGTGCCGCGTTGCAGAATGTCCTCGGCTTCGAGTTCGTTGATTGAGCCCGCTACGGCGATCACGAGATCACCGCGGGCACCGGCGCGAATGCGCTCAATTAATTTTGCAGTGGCACCATAGCTAATCTCAACGGTGACTCCCGCTTGTTTTTCAAAATCAGGGATTACGTCCTTGAGAACGCTGCGCAACGCCATCGTTGACATGAGTTTGAGCGTGGTCGTGGGGGTTGTCATGTGCGTTCGATGCCTTCAACAGTGAGGGTTAAAAATTCAACAAAGGCCTTTACTTTCGCCGAAAGATTGCTTCGTGGCAAATACACTACGAACACCTCGGGCCCTTCGACGATGTAATCCGGCAAGATAGTCTTAAGTTTTCCGCTTTTCAAGGCGTCTGCCGCGATGAAGTTGCTGATCATGGTAATCCCGGCGCCGGCAACTGCAGCCTCAAGCAAGGATTCTGCGTTATTGATATTTAGAGCGCCCGAAAACGATCTAGAAAAGTTTTGTCCGTCTTTGGCAAATTGCCATTCGCGATGTCCCCCCGTCATGGGGAGCAGATACGCCAGGCATTGATGCGTTTGAAGCTCTTCGGGGGTCGTTGGTTCGCCGTGTTTGGCTAAGTACTCAGGCGAGGCGCAGGCGGCGAAGCTTAAGCGACAAAGCTTGCGCGCCACCACACGCGAGTCGCTCACCGGTCCAATCTGAATCGCGGCATCGATGCCTTCATAGGCGAGGTCAACCACGCGATCACTTAACTCAACGTCCACTACTAACTCTGGATGCTGCTGTGTAAAAGCCCAAAGTTTTGGTGCGATCACGCGTCGACCAAAGCCGACTGGCATTTGAATGCGCAACCGACCCTTTGGTGTGGCGTTGCTCATGGTGACGGCGCTTTCTGCATCGTCGAGTTCGGCCAAAATGTTACGGCAGCGTTCGTAAAAGCTTGAGCCCTCATCGGTCAAGCTGACTAAGCGCGTTGAGCGCTGTAGCAACTTGACACCCAGCTCTTGCTCTAGTCTGGCGACTGACTTGCTGATGGCCGAAGCAGTGAGTCCTAAACGTTGGGCTGCAACGGTAAAGCTGCGCGTTTCAGCAACTTTGGCAAAAACCAGCAAAGCATTGAGATTTCGCATTGTGGAAACCCTATTGTTGACCGCAATTCAGTATTGTTTTTCATTTTAGCGGATTGACCTCCAAATAATCAGTAGTTAGCATACTGCCTGAAGATATATAACAAGCCCCACATTTTGGGGGCAGAGACAACGTCACGCACATTTCTGGCGAGACGAGAGGGTGACTTATGTTGTTGCAACAACCGGGCCAGATCGGCAATCTGCGCTTAAAGAACCGCATCGTGATGGCGCCGATGGGGACGAACTACAGTACCACTGACGGCCTGTCGACACAGCGCGATTGCGAGTATTACGCCGAGCGCGCGCGCGGTGGGGTCGCCATGATTATGACTGAAGCGATGATCGTGACCGAGACGGCACGCTCGCACCATAATTCCTTGTGTTGCTATCACGACCGCTTTATTCCGGGGTTGGCTCGGTTGGTGCAGGGCATCAAAGATCACGGCAGCCATGTGTTCGGTCAAATTAACCACCGCGGTGCTTTGCTGCGCCGTGCTGTGCTCAACATGGAACCAGTTGGGCCAAGCGATTGGATCAATCCCAATACGGGAGATGCCGTGCGCGCGTTGCGGGTACCAGAAATCCACGAGTTGCAAGGTTTGTTCGTTGCCGCCGCTCGACGACTTTGGCTAGCGGGATATGACGGTGTCGAAATTCATGCGGGTAACGGCTACCTCTTTCAGCAGTTCTTTACCGAACGTGTCAATCAGCGCACCGATCAATATGGCGGAACCTTGCAAAACCGGATGCGAATGCTGCTTGAGACGATAGATCGGGTCAAACAGGCGTTGCCTGATTTGTGTTTAGTCGTGCGGTTAAGCGCAAGCGAGTTTGTCGAGGGTGGCTACACACAAGACGAGATTATTGCGCTGGCTCAGGCCGTTGAGCAGGCCGGGGCTGACGCGATTGATCTGTCTGGTGGCAGCAACGAAAGCCCCCAATTGTCAAAGTATTGCATCCAGCCCCCCTCTTTTGCGCGCGGGTGTTTGGCTCCTGTTGCTAAGCCAATTAAAGAGGCAGTGAAGGTGCCGGTGTTTGTCGCAGGCCGGATTGTGACGCCAGCAGACGCTGAGGCCGTCCTGGCCAGTGGCAGTGCCGACTTTGTTTCGGTTGGTCGCGCGTTGTATGCGGATCCGCATTGGGCACTCAAAGCCTTTGGTGATGTCAAGGCACCCATACGCGAATGTATTGCCTGCAATGTCTGTTTTGAACGTTTAACGCTTGAAAAAGATGTGTCTTGTGTACAAAACCCAATGCTTGGCACAGAATTTGAAGCGCTCGAGTTTGCCGAGCCACAGTTGTTTGCGCCACCTCAAACACCGCGCAAACGGGTCTTGGTGTTAGGTGCCGGAGTCGCTGGCATTGAAGCCGCGCGCATCGCACGTGGGCGTGGTCATGACGTTGAAATATGGGAAAAAGCACAGCGTGTAGGGGGACAAATTCATTTGGCTGTCGCTGCGCCCGATAAAACTGAGGTTCAGCCAGTGTGGGATTACCGCTGGTCACAGTTGATGGAGATGAAAGTGCCCGTCAAATGTGGTGTTGATGCCGACGCGGCAATGATCAAGGCGTTTAAGCCAGACTTTGTCGTAGTGGCGACGGGCTCGGTGCCAAGAGAAGCTCCAATTGACACCAGTGCTCTTGCGAGCGATATCGCAGTGATGCATGCCTGGGACGTGTTTGCCGCGCCTGAGCGCATTGCGCCAGGTACCTCGGTGACTGTGATTGGCGGTGGCATGGTTGGCGTTGAAGTCGCCGATGTGTTGCGTCTGACCGGTTGCGATATTCAAGTGCTAGAAATGCAAGCAACTGCTGCAAATGGGATGGCGCGTAATAATAAATTCGAATTGCTTGAGCGGATTGCTGCAGCCGGTGTACGGGTGATCACGCAATGCCGGATTGAAAGTCTGAGTGAGCGACACTTGACTGTCAAGATTGGTCAGACAGCTTCCACACAGTTGCCGGTTGGCCAAGTGCTCATTTTTGCCAATGGGCCGCGCTCAAATATCGATGTCGTTACCGCCATTGAGCAGGTCGGTATCCCCTATGCAAGGGTGGGCGACTGCCATGCGCCTGGTGATTTTTTATCTGCAATTCGCGATGGCTGGATGGTAGGCCTCGGTATTGATCAACAACCTTTTTCTGGAAGAACAGTATGACCAACAGTCAGGTTGGCAGCCCAAGCGGTTTGCCGATGTATGAAGTGTTTGCCGTGCGCTATGCCACGCGAGACGCCCTGCGTAAAAATCACTTCATCGGTGGAGATCCTCATGATGGCCCGATGCCGATGGATTATTTTGTTTGGGTGGTACGTAACGCCCAGCACACCTTTGTGGTCGATACTGGCTTTGGCGCGGAGGTAGCGGCAAAGCGCGGGCGTACATTGTTACGTACGCCGGCTGAGGGGCTCGCCGCGATTGGCGTGGACGTTAATCAAGTGAAAGACGTGATCATTACGCACTTGCACTACGATCATGTGGGCACGTTCGATAGTTTTCCCATTGCGCAAGATCGGAAGAGCGTCGTGTA
>CALCPT010000573.1 GCA_937897265.1 uncultured Alcaligenaceae bacterium | reverse complement strand
TAGCGCAGTGGTATGCCGAGCGTTACGGCGCAGCGCATGTCTCGCTCACTGATGAGTCTGAGTACGGCGCCGCCTATGTTGTTGTCGAGTCCTTGCCGGCGCGTTGATGTCACTTCTGGCCCTGGTGCCTCTTAACTGAACTTACGAGAGACTTTGTGAACGCTACTAGAAAAACAACAACGAAAACAATAACGCTCGAACGCGGCCCATTGATGGTCGATGTCGCCGGCCACACGCTCACCGCAAACGAAAAAAAGAGGCTCCAACATCCGTTGGTGGGTGGGGTGATCTTGTTTGCGCGTAACTTTGAAAATCGCGCGCAACTCGTGGCGTTGACCCGAAGTATTCATCGGTTACGCACCCCGCAACTCTTGATCGCTGTCGATCATGAGGGCGGGCGTGTACAAAGATTTCGTACTGACGGCTTCACCGCGCTACCGACAATGCGCCGCTTAGGTGAGCGCTGGATGCAAGATCCTTTACAGGCAATGCGGATGGCCACTGAAGTTGGCTATGTTTTGGGCGCTGAACTCCGAGCGTGTGATGTCGACCTGAGCTTCACGCCTGTCCTTGATCTTGATTATGGCGTGAGTTCAGTGATCGGTGATCGGTCTTTTCATCGCGATCCTCGGGTGGTTGCGATGTTGGCCCGCGCGCTCGCTCAAGGGTTGCAATTAGCAGGGATGGCTGCATGCGGAAAACACTTTCCGGGGCATGGCGCGGTCAAAGCGGATTCGCACCACGCGATCCCGCGCGACCCGCGCTCGTTAACTCGTATTCTTCAAGAAGACGCTGCACCCTACCAGTGGTTAGGGGATCAGGTGATTGCGTCTGTGATGCCCGCACATGTGATTTACTCAAAAGTTGACTCAAAGCCAGCCGGCTTTTCATCTAAATGGATTCAAGACATTTTGCGCACCAAGTTGCGCTATGACGGGGTGGTGTTTTCTGACGATCTCACGATGGAAGGCGCAGCCGTTGCAGGGGATATTCTGGCGCGCGCGCAGGCCGCTCTGCAGGCTGGGTGCGATATGGCGCTCGTTTGCAATCGTCCTGATTTGGCCGATGAGTTGTTGGTACGTTTGTCGCACGAGTCTGACCCCGCCTCGCTAGCGCGTATTGCCCGTTTGCTGCCTGCTAGGCCTGCAGTTGATTGGCAAGTGCTGCAGCAACAACCGGCCTACCTTCAGGCGCTTGAATCTGTACGTGAACTCAATGAGCGAAGCTGAAGCTCCAGACTTTGACATTAAAGAGTTTCTGGCACGCCTGCCACATTTGCCGGGCGTGTATCGGCATATTGATGTGCTGGGTGAAGTGCTTTACGTGGGCAAAGCGCGCGACTTAAAAAAACGCGTCTCGTCATACTTTCAAAAAACAGCCTCAAGCCCACGCATTGGGCACATGGTCGCGCGGGTCGTCAAAATCGAGGTCACGGTCACTCGCTCAGAGGCCGAGGCGCTGATCCTTGAAAACAACCTGATCAAAAGCCTGCGGCCTCGTTACAACATCTTATTTCGTGATGACAAGTCTTACCCCTATCTGATGTTGTCGGCGCATGCCGCGCCGCGCATTGCGTATTACCGTGGTTCGACACAAAAGAAAGGCCAATTTTTTGGACCTTACCCCAGTGCCTGGGCGGTACGAGACACGCTTCAGATTTTGCAAAAAGTGTTTCGTCTGCGCACCTGCGAAGATTCAGTCTTTTCAAACCGCTCGCGGCCCTGCCTGTTACATCAAATTGGGCGGTGCTCGGCGCCTTGTGTGAATGAGATCGCGCCAGAGGCGTATCAGCAAGATGCTGAGCGTGCGGCACGATTCCTGAACGGCGAAACACAGCAAATTATGGGTGACATCGAAGCCCGCATGTTGACCGCCTCGCAAGCCCTTGAGTTTGAGCAGGCCGCGTTATTGAGGGATCAAATGGGGGCCCTGGCCAAGGTGTTGCATCAGCAAACCATGGAGGACACCGATCAAAGCGACACCGATATTATTGTCGTGGCGCAAGCGGGTGGGC
>CALCPT010000572.1 GCA_937897265.1 uncultured Alcaligenaceae bacterium | reverse complement strand
GGCGTGACTGGAGTTCAGACGTGTGCTCTTCCGATCTGTCTGACCCAGGCGCAACAAACCGCCCTCGCCCAGCGTGAGAAAAAACAAAAAGATCTGATAGCCGCCTATGAGCATCAACTCGAATTAATGCACGGCGATTTCAAAGAAACTTCGATGCAGTTCAGTCGCGAGAAAAAAGAAATTGATGCGTTGTACCGTAAAAAGCTAGATGCGTTGAATACGCAAATGACAGCCATGACGAATAAGATTGGCGAGTTAAATACTCTCAAAGAGCGCTTTGCGACTCTGGCCGCACCTGCTCCAATCAAAAATAAAATGTCAGACTCTTCAGGGCGCGGAGGCCCTTTGCGCCCCGTCACCTTTAAATCTGCCCCTAACGCTTACCTTGAAGACGAACTTGAATACACCATCGCTAAGATATCGTCTCTCAACACAACAGCACTTGGCTTACAAGACCTTTGGGCAACACGGTATCAGCTTCTGACCCAACTCCCACTGGGCGCGCCGCTACCCATGGCGCTAGGTTTGAACAGTAACTTTGGGCCTCGCGTTGACCCGATCACAGGTACCGTCGCACAGCACTCTGGCATTGATTTCGTTGCCAAGGTTGGCACTCCGATTCTGGCAGCCGGCAACGGTACTGTGCTGCGTGCTGGTTGGGATGGCGCTTACGGCTTAACCGTCGAAATCAAACACGCAGAAGGCTATGTATCGAAATATGCCCATGCAAGTAAGCTAGACGTCACGGTTGGTCAAACCGTCACCCGAGGGCAAAAAATCGCCGAGGTCGGATTGACTGGACGGACAACTGGTGCGCATCTTCATTTTGAAGTCTTACGCAACGGTCAATTTGTTAATCCGATGCAGGTGCTGGTAGTGCCTGGTTCGAAACGGACTGCAACAGAGTAGGCTGCCCCCCAGTGGTGGGTTCGCCCTGTTGCCCATTGGCTTGCGTCACCATCCGGCCATTGATTTTTGCACCAGGCTCAATACTAATTTGGCCGTAAGTGATATCGCCGTGAATGTCTGCGCTATCGTGCAACTCAACTGACTCTGACACAAACACATTGCCGTTGATACGCCCGCCCACAATCAGGCGTTGCGCGTGAATATCGCCTTGGACAACGCCCGTCAAGCCAATCGCCACGCTCGCATGAGCGGTCTGCGACACCCGAATATCTCCGGTCACACTCCCGTCAATTCTAAGACTTTGCGTGGCAATGATCTGACCGTGGATTTCAGTCGACTGACCAATGATGGTCTCAAACGACTCATCGGTTGAGCGAACAATTTTAGGGGAATGTTTTTTACCAAACATGACGAACGAGCTCCAGCTTAAACATGACGCAGGCGCTGCATACAACGCGGGCAGCCAGTATAAACACGCCAGTGCACCACAAACCAAGTGTCTTCATCTGCGATCACAGGCACGATGCGAATACTGCATTTATCGCCCCTCACTTGCGCGAGTGCAACCCCCGCCATACTATCTTTGCTACTCACTATCATTTTTACTGGATTCATCTTGCTGTCTAAAATACTTGCTCCTACTGGAAAGCTGCGCGTCGGGGTATACACCCGCAGTCCGCAATCGCTCATGCTAGGTCAAACGCCACAAGACAACTACGGTATGGGGTATGAGTTAGGGCGCGAGTTTGCGCGCTATCTTGCGCTACCCTTTGAACCAGTCGTTTTTGAAAAGAATGGCGATGTGTTGGCCGCCGCCAAACGAGGGGTGATTGACTTGGCGTTGGTGAATGCCACGCCAGTAAGGGCCGAATATTTAGACTTTGCTGAAGCGATTCTTTTTTCTGCACAAAGCTATTTGATTGGTGCGCACTGCGACGTGCGTGATATGGCCAACCTTGATCATGAAGGAATCGTCGTCGGAGTCTCGAGTGGAAGCACCTCTGAGACCGTCTTGCCAGCCCTGTTGCAACGCGCAAAGGTCGTTGCAATCAATAGCCTTGATGAAGTGACACGTTTACTCAATCAAGCAAAAATCGATGCCTTTGGCACTAACAAGGGCATCCTCTTTGAACTGGCAAAGCATAGTCCAGGCTCGATTGTTTTGGACGGTGCTTGGGGCTTTGAACGTATCGCACTGGGCATCCCAAAGGGACGCTCAACCGCCCTGCCCTTGCTGCAAGCGTTTTGCAAAGATATTCAAACGAACGGCTTTTTAGAGGCCGCAGCACAACGGGCCGGTATGCAAGGGGTGAGTTTCAGCGAGTCGGCTTCGACGTAACTTGTTTTCTCAGGCCAAGTTTAATGACAAGCCCGACTACTAAGCACGCACCAACAATTTGAATCAAGGCAATTTTTTGATCCAGAATAAACCAGCCCAAGGCCAGCGCAAAAATGGGTTCGATGCTCATGATCGATGAATTGCCGACAACTCCCAAGCGCGGCAGCACAATAAACATCACTGTAAAGCCAGTGCCATAAAAAATCGTCAACAACGCCAAGCCCCACCAGCCGGCTGTCGCTGACTTCATCCTACGAATTGCCGGTCTTCTCGCTGACGGCCGACCGCGGCAGCCGCAACGCACAACCGCAGTCCTCGGGCCGTGCGACGGTGAGCTACGGCAACGGCGCGGGCGACGGCAACGGAGTGTCCGTCTACCAGATCGACGCGCTCAAGCCCCGCGTCGACAAGCTGTCCAAGCTGAACGCGAAGTACGGCGACGCCGTGCAGCCGAAGACCGGCCCG
>CALCPT010000571.1 GCA_937897265.1 uncultured Alcaligenaceae bacterium | reverse complement strand
GTACTAAGCGATTGCGCGCGCTGATCATCGTCAGCCCGCGACCATACACGGGGTAGTCGATGGATTCGCTGCCTTCAATGTCACGACTCATGCCGTCAATCACCGAGCCACGAATGCCTTTCATCTTGGCGGCGTTGGCCAAGATGTCACCCCAACACGAAATTCCTTCAGTGCCACCGGTGATCACCAAGATACGATCGCCGGTGGTGATACTGGCAATCACAGGTGAAATCAAATGTACGGTGGGCGCAGTGCCCGTTTTAGGGCCCAACTGAATCGTTGAGGCCCGCCCAACGATTTTTGGACAATTCCATAAGGGTCGCAGACCGAAAGTGGCGCCAGGCAGACCCATAAAATCCAGCGCGTCAGACACGGTGTTAGTGTCTAACGAGGCAAGGGCGGTGAGTGTTGCGTCTTGAGACACGGTTATTTCATCCCAGTAATCGAAGCCACCATCGCACGCGGATCACGCTGAGGCCAACGACCACTGCTGGCGTGCTGCAAAAATTGCTCAAGCGCGTGATTGAACTCGTTAGGCATCTCGATGTTCATCGTATGCCCGCAGTTAGGCAAAATTGCTAACGCGGCAGACGGAATCGTTTCTTTCAGCATCAGCCCCGGCTTCAAACAAGGCCAGTCTTCGTCACCGTTGATGATCAAGGTGGGCACGGTTAGTTTCTGCAGTTGGTCTTTTAAGTTGTAGAGCGAAGGCCGTTCGCGTTGCACACCTAACTGTGTGTTGGCAGAGCCTAGCGCCGAGTGACCATAAAACTGTTGAATAAATTCTGCAAAGCCACGTGGGTCGGCTCGTTCGAACGACAAGCGAGTGGGGCCAAACGCGTACTTGTCGACAAAGGCTTTCATGCCTTGTTCGAGCAGCATCTTGGCGCTTGCCTCAGCCTCTTTGCGAAATTGCTCGCCTTGTTCAAGTTCGGCGCCATAGCCGCAACCCGCTACCACTAACGAAAGTGCGCGGTCAGGGTGTTGTAAACCAAAATGCAAAGTCGCAAAGCCGCCCATCGATAAGCCAACGATATGAGCCTTTTTGATCTTCAAGTGATCCATCACAGCCAAGATATCTGCCACGGCGCGGTTTTGCGAATACGACGACACTTCGGGCGGCACTGATGACGGTGGATAGCCACGTGCGTTGTATGTGATGCACTGATAACGCCGTGGAGAATGTCGTACCTGAGGCTCCCAGCTTTCTTTGTGCCCAGCAAACTCATGGACAAAAACAATCGGGTCGCCCGAGCCGGTAGTCTCGTAGCAAAGGTCAACGCCATCGTTGGTGCGTGCGGTCAGCATAGTGGGTGTTCTCCGTAGTAACTGTTCAAGCTTTGCATGGGGGTGTTAGGTGCGTCAAGATATCTTGACGTTATTTTTTGAGTAACTTTGCTACCGCCGCCTGCGCTTCTTCAGATTGCAAGCGTTCAGAAAACAAACCAAATTCATAATTCAGCGTTTCATGCAGCATCGGGCGCTGCGTATGTTTCATCATGCGCTTTGACAGCTGCAAGGCCTGCGGGGGAAGAGCCGCTAATTCGTCTCCTAGTGCTTGCGCGATGGCTAAGGCTTGACCCGGGTTGGTCACCTGAGTGATAAACCCAGCCTCAAGTGCCTCTTGAGCGCCAAAGGTTTTGCCACGCAATAACCAGTCTGAGGCGCGTCGCGCACCAACGATTTGTGCCAGCAGCACGCTTGAAGCACCTTCAGGGCAAAGGCCAAGCGCCACAAATGGGATCGTAAACAAGGCGTTGTCAGCCGCACAAATAAAATCACAGTGTTGCAGCATGGTCACGCCGATACCGATGGCACGCCCTTCAACAGCGGCAATGATCGGCAAATCACAATCGATCAGGCTGCGCAACAAAATGATGCCGCCGCTATCGCCCGACGTGCGTGGTTTTTGAAAATCTTTTAAGTCGTTGCCCGCTGTGAAATAGTTGCTGGCACCCGTTATCACAATGGCACGGTAGTCTTTGCTGGCGCTCGCGGCGCGAATCTTCTCGGCTAAGGCAAGATAGGTGGCAACGTCGAGCGCATTGCGACGTTCAGGGCGATTGATCGTGAGGGTGAGTACGCCATCATTTTCGTGCGTTAAAACAGTCGCGTTCATTTGCTAATCCTAAAGGTTTGCTGTGAAGCAAGTTCTGCTGTCTGAAGTTTGCGGCGGGCCTTTCAAGTCGCCGGTCTCGCAAAGATCTTCTCAGTGTTGTTGTCTTCATTTGTGATCTTGAGCATGTCAGACAAAAACGAAAAAGGGTCAAGCTCTAGGAATGCAGAGCTTGACCCTTCTTTTTACCCTAACTTGGCACCTCGGTGTTGACCGAGGTAATCAGAGCCTGGTAACTTGCGCCAGACGCCTGCAAACCAAACCTTAATCGCGGCTGCCGCCTGTGATGCCTAAGATGGCAAGCAGATTTGAAAACACGTTGTACACATCTAAGTAAATCGCAAGCGTAGCCGACACGTAGTTGGTTTCGCCACCGTTGACCACGCGTTGCAGATCAATCAGCATGAAGGCTGAGAAGATCACAATCGCCACTACCGAAATGGTTAGCATCAAAGCTGGCAACTGCAAGAAGATGTTGGCGACGCTGGCAAGCAGCAAGACCACGACCCCGACGAACATAAACTTACCGAGCCCAGACAGATCGCGTTTGATCGATGTCGCCAGCGTTGCCATCGTGCCAAAAACGGCCGCCGTGCC
>CALCPT010000570.1 GCA_937897265.1 uncultured Alcaligenaceae bacterium | reverse complement strand
TCTTGAATTGGACTTGAAAGCACGTGGACTGAGTCTGTTGGTCTTCGTGTTGTCATTTTGCTATTTAGCCTATCTCTATCGCGCTTTGCCGGCGCTGTTCACTATCGCATTGTCGGCAGGTGTTTGGATACTTTATTGCCTCGTCGCCGCAGCCGAGTTACCTCGAAAAGCTTTGGCTTATGGCGTGTTTTTTATCACACCATGTTTGACCTATAGCGGCCAAATCGCTGTGTTGACAGGTTTTGGTGGCGAGGGAGCCTCGTTGCCCTGGGTGGGGGTGTCTTTCGTGACGGCGGCGTTGGCCCTGCACATATATCAAAAGAAACTCGATGTTTTGACGCTTTGTCTCAATATTTTGCAGCCAACTCGCATGGATTCTGGGCCGGTCGCGCTGAACAATGCACCGCTTGGGCGCCTGCGGATGAGGCGCTTGAGGGTGTATGGCGGTTGGGTGGTGCTAGGTGTATTTTTTTATACGGTACTCGCGACTAGCCTAGCGCCGTTTTTGGTTTTGCGAGACTCAACTGAACCGCTTGATATTTTGATTTTTGCTCTGGTTTTTGAACTCTACGTCTACTTCAATTTTAGTGGCCTGACCTTTGTTGTGTTTGGTTTGCTAAATAGTGCAGGCGTTCGCACCACACTCAATTTCAAAATGCCTTTTTCGGCCCGCAACATGATCGATTACTGGCAGCGTTGGCATGTCAGTTTGAGCAGTGTTTTAAAAGACATATTCTATAAGCCTCTTCAGCAACGCTATGGCTTGGTCATTGCGGTATTGGTTGTGTTTTTATCATCCGCAGCCTGGCATGGGATGTCGTTGAATTTTTTTATTTGGGGGCTTTTTCACGCTATTGGATGGTTGCTCACGTATGCGGTTGTTCGTCACCTTTCGCACCAGCGTGTTGCGCTCGGAATCAATTTGTTGTTGTTTCCTTTTTTTGTTGTCGTTGGTCGATTGATTTTCTCAGAGGCCGATACAGCTTTGCTGGGGATAAAACTGCATCAACTATTTTTTAACTTCTCACTGAACCCGCAGACTTGGTTGTTTCATCTCAAAGTGAACGGACAATCGCTGTTCTTACTGGGCTTAATGCTGGGGTGTGTAGTGCTAGAGATAGGTGCTAAGCGTGGTCGTCGACGCTATCAATGGCTGAGGAAAAAATGGGTGACGCCCTTGTTGTTGTTGCTCTCGATTCTTTTTGGTTCGACGGGCCTTGGAGGAGTGTACGGTGCACGTTAATGACGGAGGAAAGGCATGTTGCTGGCAGGCTTAACTGTTTTAGTGATCGGTGCAAGCCATCTGGCGAAGCCGACTTATTTAATCAAGACGCTTCACGACGAATTCACTGAGCGTGGAGCCCAAGTGCACAGCTTTGGTGTATGCGGGGTGATGCCTAGCGAGTGGTTAAAGGCAACGACTAGTCGTTGCGGGGGCGCAGAGCGCATCGAAGGCGATCCCATTGTTTTATCGATGGCGAGTGCTGCACGTACCATTCCCTTTGAGACTTTACTTGAACAGAAAAAGCCCGATGTGGTTGTCATCGTGATGGGGGATAATCTTGCAAACTATAAAGCCTCTAGCTTTTCGCGGACTGATGTAAAAAAAGAAGTGCTCAGTCTGACGACGCTGTTGGCCAGCAAATCGATTCGCTGTGTCTGGGTCGGCCCGGCGTGGGGCGAAGACAATAAGCTAGCCGGAAAAACCCTAAAGCGTACTCAAGATATTTCTTCCTACCTTGAGACACAGGTCAAACCGTGTGACTATGTGAACTCGCTTGAAATGTCCAAGCCCAGTCAGTGGAAAACAACCGATGGACAGCATTTCTTTGCCGAGGGTTATCAAGCGTGGGGTGCCGCCATTGCCAATGAGGTCGAGCAGTTGCCCTGAGGGCGTTGTTGGTTGACTTATACTAGCAAAAAAGAGTCCTGTCGGGCTCGCATAATGAACTCATCAAACACGTTTTGGTGATCACGGAGCAAGCTATGTCTGAAGTCGGTGAGGGCGTGAGCCTGAGCGCCATCTGTCCATCGGGGTCAAGAGCGTCTGTTTTCGCTGATTTGACTCATTTTTTCGCACCTCGTAGTGTCGCAATGGTGGGTGCAACAGAAGACCTTTCAAAGTTTGGTGGACGCTGTATGCGCCAAACGATTGATTTTGGCTACCAAGGCAACGTATACCCGATCAATCCAAAACGCGAGACTATTTTTGGTCAACGTTGCTTTGCCTCGATAGCGGATTTGCCTGAAGCACCTGATCATGTGGGGATCGTGTTGCCGGCTCACGCGGTACCAGCGGCCCTTGAGCAATGCGCTGCGAGAGGCGTGCCCTTCGTGACGATCTTTTCATCTGGGTTCGGTGAATTGGGAACAGACGAGGGGCGCGCGGCTCAGCAACGTCTCATTGACATCGCCCGCGCCGGAAATATTCGGATGATGGGCCCCAATTGCAACGGAATGGTCAATTTTGTAGATGCCTTCGCACTG
>CALCPT010000569.1 GCA_937897265.1 uncultured Alcaligenaceae bacterium | reverse complement strand
GCCATGCACCCAGGTGCCAGCGTCAGCGGCCTATACTTCAATCACCCCCAAGCCCGCTACTTCGGCATCTCCACCGACCTCGGCAAAGACCAGATCGAAGACTACGCCGCCCGCAAAGGCATGACGGTGGCTGAAGTCGAAAAATGGCTCTCTCCATGGTTGGCTTATTAGGCGCGGCGGGGCGGTTTTTTTTGGGGTCCAAAGTCTGTGATTTCTTGTTGGAATCATGGTTTTGTCTATCCCGCCCAGGTCACCTGCTCTGGGGAAAAACACCGGAAGCGGTCGGAAAACGTCGGGGGTTGAAGCGGCTTGCGGCGCAAGATTGCCCGGAATTTGCCAGTATTAAGTGGCAATGTTCCGCCCTTGGTTGCTTCCCAGTCTCTTGTTCCTGACGTGCGTCCCCGCAGGCGCTGCGCCTGCCGCGCGACCTGGTGCCCCGCTTCGAGGCGATCGCGCAGCCCAACACGTTCACCGGCGAGCGCGGGCTGGAGACGTGCGGCGTGCTGATGGGGCGGCCTGTGCCCGCGGGGCAGGGCGGCGGGTTTGAGGTGACGCTGCTGGTGGAAGACCGCATGAGCGACCTGATCGCCGAGCAAATCGACGTGGCCATCCGCGTGGCGCAGCTGGAAGACTCGACACTGGTCGCGCGCAAGCTGGCGGACAACCCTCGGGTGATCGTGGCGTCACCCGCCTACGTAGAGCGTGCAGGCGCGCCAACCACGCCCGCTGAACTGGCCCACCACGAATGCCTGCTGTGGACGCGTGACAAGCGTGTGTATGACGAATGGACCCTGATTAGAGGTGACACCACCGAGCGGGTCAGGGTGCAAGGGCGCATCCGTATCAACGACGGCATGGCCCTGGTGGCCGGTTTTGACTACCGCGCAATGCCGAACCTGTCGTTCGTCGCTTCGCTCGGTTACCACTTCAAGACCGTTTCGGTTAACGGTGGCGACGAAATTGTGGAAATGGACCGAATGCGCAAGTTGATTTCCGGTTATATGGTGGCTTCGGTACAAACTTCGGCACACGTACAATCGTTTATTGAAGTCGACGTGACCAATATTGTAAAATGGAGAGATCGCGTTAAAAATGCTTTCGAGAAAAGAGAAGGCGAGAAGCTAACTTTTACCCCAATCTTTATGGAAGCGGTGGCCAAAGCGTTAAAAGACTTCCCGGGTATGAATATTTCTGTGGATGGTGAGTTTATCATCAAACGCAAAAACATCAATTTAGGAATGGCAGCTGCGTTGCCAAACGGAAACCTGATTGTTCCGGTAATTAAAAATGCTGATGAAAAAAATTTACTGGGCATCACAAAGGCGGTAAATGATTTGGCCAACCGCGCACGCAACAATCAGTTAAAACCCGATGAAGTGCAGGGCGGCACCTTCACCCTCACCAACGTGGGCACCTTCGGCAATGTGATGGGCACACCCATCATCTTCCAGCCGCAAGTAGCCATCATGGCGACCGGTGCGATTCGCAAAAAACCCGGAGTGGTTGAAACGCCTTATGGCGACCTAATTGCTATCCGGCATTACATGTTCCTCTCCTTGTCCTACGACCATCGTGTCATTGACGGTGCCTCTGCAGCACGCTTTAACGCCTATCTTGGCAGCTTGCTGGCGGATTTCCGTCGCATTGCACTGTAAGGGATGACTATGAGCAACATTGTTGATATTCAAATCCCTGATATTGGTGACTTTGACTCGGTCGATGTGATTGAGGTACTGGTCGCTGTGGGCGATACCGTCAAAGCAGAGCAAAGTCTGATTACTGTTGAGTCTGACAAATCCTCGATGGAGATCCCTTCCTCGCACGCTGGAGTCGTAAAAACGATTTCCGTAAAGGTCGGCGATAAGGTCAAGCAGGGCTCAGTGATTATGCAGGTCGATGCTGCGGCGAGTGGTGCTTCTGCCGATGCATCTGCACCTGCTGCTCCCGCTGCTGCTCCTGCAGAAGCTCCTAAGAAGTAATTCTTGGCAGTCAAAAAAAACCCCGCAGTGCGGGGTTTTTTTTCGTCTTGATTTTTGATTTATTTGATCTCGTCTGCCAGCAGCTTGATGATCTTGTCGGCATTGGCCGAGCTTTCAGGAATGCCATCGGCGCCTTGTACTAGAACCGTTGAAACATCGCCCTTGCTGGTGACAGCAATGCGGTATTTGGCCAAGGCTGGCGTGGTTTTTTCGCTCGAGAACAATTTGGCAAAAAAGCCAGGTTCTTTGTCTGAGGTGCCAGGGGGCGCGTAGCGAACAAAGAACACACCTTGCGCGCGATCGCGGTCTTCGACGGTAAAGCCTGTGCGGTCAATGGCCACACCGACTCGGCGCCATGCGCGGTCAAATCCATCTTGAATCTCAATGGCGGGCAATTGATTGACCTTGGTAACCTTGACGCCAGAGGCCATGCCTGTTGTGGTGCGGGCTGCTGGCGCAGCATCAGTGGCGGCCGCGGAAGCGGAAGACACGTTTTGTCCGCCAAGGCG
>CALCPT010000568.1 GCA_937897265.1 uncultured Alcaligenaceae bacterium | reverse complement strand
CTACGATCGGAGGATAAGGCGAAGGAGAAGAGATATCGAAAGGGCTTGGCAGGCGCCTAGTAGTGCTAGCTACTAGCGTTTAAGGTCATCAACTCTGCAAGCGAAGATACGCAAAGTTTTCCCATCACTTCAGACTTGTGCTGCTTGACGGTGGGCAGCGCAAGCCCAAGTTCGTCGACAAGTTCTTTATTGCCATAGCCTTTGACCATCAAACTAAATACCTGCCTCTCTCGTGGCGTCAAGGTCTTCAGGGCTTCTGCCAACTGAGCTTTACGGGATAGCTCTTGACCGACCATCGTGCTCTGTTCAATCGCTTTCGCAACGGTGCCTAAAAACGCCTCACGGCTAAAGGGTTTTAATAAAAAATCAAACGCACCATTCCTAAATGCCTTAATAATTTGGGCATCTGAGCTTTCGCCGCTAATAAAAATAATCGGTAACTGATGACCTTGTTCAAGCAAATCGGCTTGCAACTGAATGCCGTTTTTTTTCGGCATGCGCATATCCGTCACCAACACGGCAGGCACCAAAGGCTCGAAGGCACTTAAAAACTGCTCAGAATTTGCATACGAGAAAGTGGTGTAGCCAGAGAGCTGTAAAGCGCGCTCTAAATCAGAGCGCAAATCGTCATCGTCCTCTACTAAGTAAACGAATTTCTTATTGAAGATTACGTTCGCCTTGGCCGAACCGTTCATCTAGGTACGCTCTCGACAGGGATCGTGATCACAAAACTCACCCCACCCTGCTTGGGTAAGTTCTCATAGGTGAGCGAGCCTTGATGGCGCTCGACGATATAGCGCGATAACCAAAGACCAACTCCGGTTCCGGCAGGTTTAAACGTGGCAAACATATTGAACATTTCTGACTCTTGCTCGGGTCGAATTCCGGGACCGTTATCCGTGATCACTAGGCAGTATTGCCTCTCTTGATTCACGCGACTTTCGATCCGTATCAGTTTATTAGTTTGACCGCTAGTATCCAGCGCTTCGACAGCATTTGAGAGCAAGTTCACCAAGACCTGCCGAAACAGATGCCCCCAAATTAAACATTGCTCGTTAACTCGCAGATTCAAATCGATTTGAATGCTAGCTTGACTGAAGCGATTTGCGTACAGTGAAACAACATCCTGTACCAAATGATCAACCTGACAAGGTTGAGCCTCTGCGTGGCCACTTTGAAAAAGTTTTTTTAAATTCACAACCAATTGGGCTGCCGAGTGATTCGCCTTGAGGATATTGCCTAACGGTTGTTTGAGATCATTGGGCTTGACCACAGAATCATTGATGAGGTGCAACGCTTCATCTGCATTCATTTCAATACGAGCTAGAAATTGATTGAACTCGTGCGCCAAGCCGGCGGATAACGCACCGCTCTCAATCAGCGCTTTGCTAGTCGATAAATTTCTAATGAGTACATCTTTTTCGCTCAGTAGCGTCTGAATTCTCTCTTGTTTTTGACGCTCTTGAATCGCACTCAACGAATAGTGCTGAGACCAATAAATTGAAATCAGTACCTGCACCATACAAAAAATGCCTGTCCGAATACTTCTGTTGATCATATCGGGAGCTAGCCAGCTCTCAAATTGATAATCCAATCCAAAATATCCGCTGAAATCAAGCATTAATAACGCGACCCATGCCAGCGACTGAAACATACAGAGCCCGCAGAAAATCTGGATAAAGTTCAGAAGGAAATTACGCTGTTCTTTAAACTTTTTTCGAGCCTCAACATAGGTCCAACTCATCAGCAGAAAGAAGGTGAAACCACGATAGAGACTTCGGATGAAATCTAACCTGACATCAACAAAACTGCTCAATTCGGTTTGCTTAAAGATAAAAACGCCCAAACCCAATTGCCCAATCAAGAGCAGCGCAATCAACAGGGCTTTAAGATCAAATATCGATTTTCGAGTTGATCTTAAGAACAACGCCTGCAAAATAAAGCATATATAAAGTACCGGGGCGATCGTTTCAAAAATAGACCACGAGACTGTCGATTGGGTTCCGAAATTTGGTTTCGAGATCTGAATGAGCACCAGCGCAGTTGCCACAACGAAGGCGCTTGTGCAGAGCGCAACTCCACTTATCAAAATAATTGTCGGCTGGTTCTTAGGCGCTTGAACCCAAAGCGGCGCGCCAAAGATAGAAATCGTGAGCGCCATCCCGGTGGCAAACAGAACCACGCTCGCTGTGAATAGATCCATACTGACCCAAACGAATATTGACTCGTTGCATCATAAGATAATTCTCTTCGGTACCGAAAAGAACCCGACTATCAAAGTGTGCGTGCGCTTACGCTAAAACGCCACCCGCAATCCTACACTACCGCCGTAAAGGGTTTGACCAGTTCGGGCCTCGGCCGACACGCCAGCGTACGCATAAGCGCTATCAGCCACTTTGAGCGTGCCATACAGCCCTGCTTGCACAAACGTTGAGCCTGCTGTGGGGGTCGTGACACTGCTTGCAAAACCACCAAGCGTGGTGTTCAGTGTTGGGTTGAGCAAGCCTTGCGAGTCAGCACCGATCGCAAGGTTTGCGCGGTAGGTGTACTCGTCTTTGAGCGGGTCTTTGTTCAGCGATCCTGCGCCTACCCCAACGACTGCACGCACGCCGCTGGCGTTCAGTCGTGCAACGCTCAGCGCTGCGGCGCTGCTGCCCTCATCGTAGGCGGCTTGGCTGACGTATTGATAGGTCAGTCGCGCATAGGGTGTGATGCGCACATCGCTGGTCTCAAACGCGCGACTCAGCCCAACGCTTAGCAAAGCGTCGTTACCCATCACCGAATTGTTGCTAAAGCCACTGCTCAAACTGGTGATGTCGCTGCGCGAGAGCTTGCTTGAACTTAAGCCAAGGCTTGCCATCCCATCCAATACATAATCCTCTGCCACAGGCATCTTGCCGTAGACAAACAATGCGCCCTGCTGAATAGTGCTATTGCCACCCGTTGCAGTCACTGTTGTGTTCGAGAGTGCCAAACCACCACCAAGCTTTAACCCAAGCTCTGCGTTCGTATACGCATCTACACCAAACACGGCTTGGTACAGGTTGTTGTTGAACCCATTGCCAACGCTGCTACTCGCACGCTCACCGCGCTGGTACGCGATCTCGCCCCAGGCACGGCCGTCTGCCACACCAACACTGGTGACGTTCGCAGAGTTCGGGTTGACTGCAGGGTTTGAACTCATGTTCGCAGTTGGCAGCCCTAAAGGATTATTACCAGTGATGGCACCTGATGAGAATGCACTACCCGCTGCACCATTGAGTTGAGTCGGCGGCATGGGGTAATCACCCAAGCGTGCCAACACCGCTTGCTGTAAGCGTTGTGATGCCTGTGGCAAGGTTGCCGCAGAGGCCGCATGAATCTCGCCCGAGAGCCCCTGTGCAAAACCTGGCAGGCTCGCTGCGGTTTGACCGGCCACCGCGTAAAGCAAAGAGTCTTGTGCTGCCGTAGCGGCACCCGACTTGTTCACTCCTAAAAGCTGATCTAAGACCCTTGCGACTTCTTTGATGTTGGTCGTATTGGCCAACAACGTCGTACTGTAAGAGGTGGGTGTGACGGCTAGCTCAACGCTGTTGCTGCTATTGACGTTATAGAACGCAATAAACTGGGTGCCACCTACCAGCTCGGCGGGCTGGGTGAGCGTGCTGAACCGCCCCGAAATGCCACCCGTCGCTATCACAATGCGAAAACGATCGCCAAGCGACGGAACATAGATCGCGCTGCCGTAGCCAGACTCGCTTGCGCTAAAGAGGTTGGATAAGCGCGGCGCTAGCGTCGCACCAGTATTAATCGTGAACTGACCGCCAACGCTCAACAGCGAGTAATAACCCGTTGCACCGACAGGTGTTGTGCTGTTCGCTTGAGTCAACCCCGCGATATCTTGCTGATAAGTTGAGCCTGCGTTCATTGATACGTTGCTCGAGGCCACTAAATAGCCTGGCGAGTTACCGGGCTTGAGTATGCCCGCAACGGTTAGGTTGCCTCCAATCGTGCCTGTGCCCATTAAGGTACCAGCAGACGCGACATAGACAGCCCCCGTGCCAGTGGGCGATGAGCCCGCAACCGATAAGGTACCGCTGGCGACGGTTGTGCCACCGCTGTAGGTATTCGCACCCGTAAAGATCGTCGTACCCGTGCCGTTAAACGTTAAGCCACCCACACCAGAGAACACCCCAGAGAGAGTTGCCGAACCAGCCGTGGGCGCCGTAATCGTGCCACCCGCACTCAATACGCCGAAGGCCAAGCTTGACCGGTCACCATTGAGCAGCGACAACGTGCCACCCGCAAAAACAGGCCGACTGCTAGGGCTAAGATTGGCCAAGCCGACTGTCATACCTGAGCCAATCGTTGTCCCGCAACCGCTACCGTAACAAGTTACCGTCAAGCTCCAAATATTATTGACCGAATCCGTCTGAGTCAGTGTGTACCAGTAGTCATTCGAGGTACTGTAATACGTTGTTGCATCACCAAAACCGAGCTGGGCAGGGGTGACGCCACTCAAGACACCACTGAGCGTTGAATTTAGGATTGAACTATCGGTCGTCGACAAAGTCGAGATGCCAAAGTTTGTCGAGCCTGTCACTGCCGTCGCAGCGAGCTTGCCGTAGGTTGACGTGCCGGCGATGATGATGTTGTAGTTGGTTGGCAAAACACCCGTGTAGGTCAACGCGCCATTCACGTTACCAGCGCCTTGCTTGTTATTCAAGGTGCCTAGGGTGGCGTTGACGTTATTAATACCCGCAGTGACACCAATAATGCTGCCTGTGTTTGTGATGGTACCTACCGAGGCTACAAAATTGGATGTTTCGATGTAAACACCTGCTCCAGCACTGGAGGAAATTGTGCCACTATTTAGTAATGTGATGAGGGTTCCCGAAGTATTACCAATACCCTTGCTAGCGCCGCTGATGGTTCCTGAGTTATTCAGTAATGTGATCGTACTGTTAAGTGTATTGCGTAGGCCAACGTTGCCAGAAGAAATGGTTCCCGTATTGACGAGACTGCTAATAGTGGAGCCCGCGGAATTACTCAGTCCGTAAGTACCAGTGGCATCAGTGCTTGATAACGTTCCGTTATTGGTCAAAGCATCGATATTTGCACGATTGTCGAGCGCCATTTGATTACCGCCATTGACCGTAATAGAACCGGTATTGGTGATCGAGTAACTGCACAACCACGTGAGATTTTGTTGTGTCGCAACCAATGCCGTGGTCACTGAGGTGTCGCCAGCACAAGCGCCCCACGCACTGCCCTGAAACCCTAAAATCCCAAGACCTAACAATTGAATGACGATTCGAGGGATGGTGTACAACCAACTTCTGGTGCGTTGTTTTTGACGCACCTTAGGCAACACTTGATCGGTCAATTCATCCATTAACACGCGAGTTCCAGTATTCGACGTCAACATTATTTTTAACCAATTAGCTGTTGCAACATTTTTCAAATTTCAGCACGCAGAGATGTTAGCGCGCTTTCGAGACATCACCGACGAACCAAGGCCGCGACCAAGTATGACGAAAGTTCTATCACGCCCGCCCGTCTTGTTGATTTGAACGACCAAACAAGGCCCGCAACGAGAAACCCGTCACCAACGCTGTCCCCAACAGCACCAACAAACCGCCAACAATTGTTGCCCACGTCACCGGTTCGCCCAACAGCCAAGCACCCCATAAGGTACCAAACACTGGGATCAAGAAGGCAACCGTCAGCGCCGAAACACCACCGAAATCGGCGATCAAACGAAAATAGATCAAATACGCCACACCACTACAAACAACACCTAGGGCCAGTACGGCGAACCCCGT
>CALCPT010000567.1 GCA_937897265.1 uncultured Alcaligenaceae bacterium | reverse complement strand
AGCTTCTTCTTTGAGGATTAAGGTGTAGTTACCATAGACTTCATCTTGAGTGCATGGGTAGTTTAAAAAAGCTTGAAAAGCGAGAACGTTTGTGATTACGCATCCATAGAAAAGATTGATCATTTTTTAATGCTCGATTTAATGCTCACCAAACATGCAGCGACGATAGCCAGGCAGCCTACAGCGATGCCGATCGGATCCCCATCGCAAGTCAGCTCAATGTATGGATGGCGGCGGCACCCGTTTCACGCTGTGCCGAGCATGCACGAGGGATTAGACTTTTCGGCACCGACGGGCACCCCAATTCTGGCAGCCTCAGGAGGCGTCGTACGAACGGCTGCAAATCAGGGGAGTTTTGGCAATTTGGTCGAAATTGATCATGGCGACGGTCTTCTGACTCGCTATGCGCATGCACAGGTGCTCTTGGTGAAGCCAGGAGATCTGGTGATGCGAGGACAAATGATTGCGCGCGTTGGGTCGACGGGGCTGTCGACAGGGCCGCATCTGCACTTTGAAGTCCGAAGGCACGACAAGCCGTTAGATCCAAGGAGCTATTTGAGCGGTAAAGCTGGTGTGCCCGTCTCGGGTTGGGTTGCCCCGTTTAGGTAAGTCGCTCACTATTGTTAGTCGTTGGGTCGCAGCGACGGCTGCGGTCGAAGCGGAACCCTGACGGGAAAGCCCCTCCTGCGTTAAACTGCAAGGCTTAATGGCAGCTAGCTGCCCCAACTCTTTTAGGCGCTGACGGGTGTGTAGTTTGCACGGGTCAGTGTGGGTCTGACGCGTATGTTTTCACTACTTAAAAAAATCTTTGGTAGTAGTAATGATCGGTTGCTCAAGCAGCTACGCCGTCGTGTTGTGCAGATTAACGCGCTTGAGCCTCAAATGCAGGCTCTCTCTGACGAGCAATTGCAGGCCAAAACCGCTGCCTTTAAAGACAGGCTGGCTGCCGGTGAAACCCTAGACCAGTTATTACCTGAGGCGTTTGCTGTCGTGCGCGAGGCCGGTGTCCGAGTATTTGGCATGCGCCACTTTGATGTGCAATTAATTGGTGGCATGGTGTTGCACCATGGCCAAATTGCCGAGATGCGTACCGGCGAAGGCAAGACCCTCATGGCGACCCTGCCGGTGTACCTAAACGCCCTGCAGGGGCGTGGTGTGCATGTTGTGACTGTCAACGACTACTTGGCAAGACGCGATGCGCAGTGGATGGGGCGTTTGTATGGATTTTTGGGGTTGAGTGTTGGGGTGGTTGTTCCTCAGCAGGATAATGCCGAAAAGATTGAAGCCTATCGTGCCGATATTACGTATGGCACAAATAATGAATTTGGCTTTGACTACTTGCGTGACAACATGGAACACCGCGTTGAAGACAGACGCCAGCGTTCGCTTGTTTTTGCAATCGTTGATGAAGTCGATTCGATTTTGATCGATGAGGCTCGTACGCCTTTGATTATTTCGGGGCAGGCCGAAGACCACACCGAGTTGTATGTGCGCATGAACGCGGTCCCCGCGTTGCTTACACGGATGACCTCCGAGCCAAAGCCCACCGAGCCTGAACCAGAAGGCGACTACTGGGTTGACGAAAAAAATCACACGGTATACCTCTCAGAGGCTGGGCATGAAAAGTCAGAGGGCATTCTGACGCGTTTGCAGTTGTTGCCAGAAGGGCAGTCCTTATACGAGCCCCGCAATATTGCCCTGATGCACCATTTAATGGCTGCCTTGCGTGGTCACTCTTTATTCCATCGCGATCAGCATTATGTGGTTCAAGATGGCGAAGTCGTGATTGTTGATGAATTTACCGGTCGGATGATGGTTGGGCGTCGTTGGTCGGATGGCTTGCATCAAGCTGTTGAGGCCAAAGAAGGCGTAAAGATTCAACTCGAGAATCAAACGCTAGCTTCGATTACGTTTCAGAACTTTTTTAGAATGTACGAAAAGCTTGCCGGGATGACCGGCACGGCTGATACCGAAGCCTATGAGTTTCAAGAGATTTACGGGCTTCAAACAGTGATTGTGCCAACCAATCGCCCGATGGTGCGCGCCGATCAAAACGATCAGATTTTTAAGTCTGCGCCCGAAAAATTTAATGCGATCTTGGCAGATATTCGTGATTGCCAAGAGCGCGGGCAACCGGTTTTGGTCGGTACAACCAGCATCGAAAACTCTGAACTGTTGTCAAGCATGCTTGATAAAGCGAAGCTTGTGCACGAGGTGCTTAACGCTAAACAACACGCGCGCGAAGCCGAGATTGTGGCTGAGGCCGGTCGGCCGGGCCACATTACGATCGCAACCAATATGGCAGGCCGCGGCACCGATATTGTGTTGGGCGGCAGCATCGAAAAACAAGTTGAACTCATTCGTGCAAAGACAGACCTTTCAGAGGCTGAGAAACTAGCGAAAATCGAAAAAATTCGTCAAGAGTGGCAGCCTTTGAACGAGCGCGTGAAGGCCGCGGGTGGTTTGCGAATTATCGGTACCGAGCGCCATGAGTCACGACGTATTGATAACCAGTTGCGCGGCCGTGCGGGTCGTCAGGGCGATCCAGGTTCATCGCGTTTCTACTTGTCGCTTGAAGATCCGTTAATGCGTATTTTTGCGGGCGACCGTGTGCGCGCGATCATGGAAAGGCTGAAGCTTCCTGAAGGTGAGCCGATCGAGGCGGGGATGGTTTCGCGTTCAATCGAATCCGCACAGCGGAAGGTTGAAGGCCGCAACTTTGACGTGCGTAAGCAGTTGCTTGAGTATGATGACGTTGCGAATGATCAGCGTAAAGTTCTGTATGCGCAGCGCAATGAAGTGCTCGAGGCTCAGTCTATTACTGAAACGATTGACAGTTTGCGTGACGGCACATTTACCGATTTAGTGCATAAGTTTGTGCCAGAAAACTCGGTCGAAGAGCAATGGGACATTGATGCTTTGCAGCTCTCGCTTGAGTCAGAGTGGCAAATGAACGTGGCGTTGACAGAGTTGGTGAAGCAGTCAAAGAGTTTCACAGATGAAGATGTGCTTGAACACGTGTTGACTGCTGCGCGGCAGGCCTATCAGCAAAAGGCAGAAATCGTTGGTGCTGAATCATGGGCTAACTTTGAGCGCTCGATCATGCTTCAGGTGATTGACTCGCAATGGCGTGAACACCTGTCAGCGCTAGATCACTTACGCCAAGGTATTCATTTGCGTGGCTATGCGCAAAAAAATCCAAAGCAAGAATACAAACGCGAGGCCTTTGAACTGTTTTCAGATATGCTGGATCGCGTGCGTGATGATGCGATCAAGGTGTTGATGACCGTACGTATCCAGTCGGCCGAGGAGGTTCAGCAGGCAGAAGAGGCTGCAGCGTTGGCGGCGCAGAACCAACAGATTGAATTTCAACACACAGAATATCAAGAGGGCAGTGAACAACCGGCAGCGGTTCCGGCTCCGGCTTCTGAGCACCCAGGTACGGTTCGTAACATCATTCCCAAGGTGGGTCGTAACGAGCCTTGCCCCTGCGGTAGCGGTAAAAAATACAAGCAGTGTCACGGTCAACTTAGATAACGCTGTTCGCGGTTACCACTAAAGCGGAGGCGTCGTCTTGTTCAAAGCGTTTTAGATCGGAAGAGC
>CALCPT010000566.1 GCA_937897265.1 uncultured Alcaligenaceae bacterium | reverse complement strand
CAAGATGAATGGCAATAAGAGGAACAATGCTGCTCCGCTGATGCGGTGAAGAATCGAAACTTTACCGGCCATCGGCAGGCGATAGTGCATCAAATCAGTCACATTAATATTGCGAAACTGAGGACGCGGCTTTGGGGCTGTGTCAGACATAACGACCTCGATTTAAAAACATTCAATTAGGATAAACACTCTATTCTCGCCGATGTAGGCCATCGGTTCAAATCAACTATTTAGTTCAATTAATTCAAGCTATTACGATAATGATACCGATCAGTCACATAATGACCCATGCGTAATTCTACCGGACGGTCGGCGTATGTATACGAGATACGATCTACTTTAAGCATAGGGGTATCCATTGGGATCCCCAAAAGCGCACTCATATCTTGGTCAGCACCCACGGCGCGCAGCTTTTCTTCGGCGCGAACCATGCTGATGCCAAATTCGGTTTCCAAAAACCCGTACAGCGGGCCAACATACCCGCTCAGCAAATCTGCCGTTAGCCCTTTAAACAAAAGACCAGGCAAGTAGATATCGTCAACGACGGTGGGCACCGAGGCAAACGACAACAAGCGCCTGATCGCTACCACGGCATCACCGGGCTTGAGTTCGAGCGCGCGGGCAATCTCAATACTTGCGCGCACCCGCTTGCAATCAAGAATCTGGCTTTCAGCCGGCTGGGCTTCGCCCTGATTGGGCGCGAGCCGCAAAAACCGAAAGCGTACGCGTGCCTCATGGTGGGTCGAGACAAACGTCCCCTTCCCCTGACGCCGGATTAAGAGATTTTCAGCCGCGAGTTCGTCAACGGCTTTGCGCACCGTACCCTGACTGACTTGAAAGCGCACAGCTAGTTCAGTTTCGCTGGGAATCGCTTCGCCGGGCTTCCAGTCGCCGCGATCAAGCGCCTGCACCAACAAATCTTTAATCTGTCGGTAGAGAGGGCTGAAGGCCGCAGAACCGGTCGCGCTTGCGACAGGCAAGGGTTTGCGGGCGATGGCCTCAGACATGTTTAGAGCGATTCAAATGCATAGTGTCATTGTGTCATAAGCCGACACGTAAGTCTACGACTCTTGTGTCTTATATAAGATATATGATTGGTTGACTCGGTATACGATTTGTTCTAGCATCGCGCTCTGAAATTCAGCCTCCCTAGCCTTCAAAAGCAGGTCGAGGCAAAAAAGCTAAACTGCTCGTTAACCAAAACATTCCAGACCTACCTCGTTTCATATCCCAGCAATCTACTCAGCCTTCTCGGAGAAAACTATGTCTAAACCCGCCGTGCGCGTTGCGGTCACCGGTGCTGCCGGTCAAATCGGCTATGCACTCTTGTTTCGTATCGCTTCAGGCGAGATGCTTGGCAAAGACCAACCTGTCATCTTGCAACTGCTCGAGATTCCTGACGAGAAAGCACAAAAAGCACTGAAGGGCGTCATGATGGAGCTCGACGATTGCGCGTTTCCTTTGCTGCAGTCAATGACGGCCCATGGTGACCCACGTGAAGCATTTAAAGACGTCGAAGTCGCGCTGCTTGTGGGTTCACGCCCACGCGGTCCAGGCATGGAGCGCGCTGATTTGCTGGCCGTGAATGCCGCAATCTTTACTGCGCAAGGCAAGGCCTTGAATGAAGTCGCACATCGCAATGTCAAAGTATTGGTCGTCGGCAACCCAGCCAACACCAACGCCTACATCGCCATGAAATCGGCCCCTGACCTGCCAGCGAAAAACTTTACCGCCATGTTGCGTCTTGACCATAACCGCGCCTTGTCACAACTGGCTGCAAAAATGGGCAAACCGGTCGCAGACATTCAAAAATTAGCAGTGTGGGGCAACCACTCGCCCACGATGTACGCTGACTACCGCTTCGCAACCATTGGTGGCCAAAGCGTCGAAAAACTGATCAACGATCCCGTCTGGAATCGCGATGTCTTCTTGCCTACAGTTGGCAAGCGCGGCGCCGCGATCATCGAAGCGCGTGGCTTATCATCAGCAGCCTCAGCAGCTAACGCTGCGATCGATCACATTCGTGACTGGGTACTTGGCACAAACGGCAAGTGGGTCACCATGGGTGTTGCGTCGGATGGTAGCTACGGCATTCCTGAAGGCACGATGTATGGCGTACCTGTTACCTGCCAAGGTGGCGAATATCAACGTGTGACCGGCCTCGAAATCGACGCGTTTTCACGCGAACGTATGGATTTAACCTTGAAAGAGCTGATTGAAGAACGCGACGCTGTTGCGCATCTGCTGAAGTAATTTTTATGTACGTATAAAAATGAACCCTCTCAGACTCTGTCTGTTGGGTTCATTTTTTTTATCTGATTTCGGAGAAAAAAATGTCTAAACAAGCAACTGCCGGCGAACGCTTTCGCGCAGCCCTCGCGTCTGAGCAGCCACTACAAATTATTGGTGCAATCAATGCAC
>CALCPT010000565.1 GCA_937897265.1 uncultured Alcaligenaceae bacterium | reverse complement strand
CGGACGCCCTGCGCTGGCGAGGCCTTCGGTGAGCTGTTTAATCATTTGATCGGCATGGCCGATGTGGCGTAGGTACACGCCTAAATCTTCGCAGCCTTCGGGCAAGGGTTCGGTAAGCCATTCTTGTTTATCTGCCTCGGGCAGGCTTTCTAAGTGTAAAGGGCCGTGATTCTCCATGGTGATCACAAACACAAAGGTGGGTTGCTCAGATTCTTGGCCAAGCAACTCAAGCACTTTATCGGCCACTACCTCGTCACCTACAAAATGGCAATCGCCTTTGCGCTGCTCTGTAACCGCCTCAAACTGGCTGATATCCACAAATTGATCAAAGCCCAACATCGGAAACAACTTGTCGCGTTGATAAAAACTTGCGGGGTACGGGTGCACGCAGATGGTGCGATAGCCTTGTTGCTGCAGCAAGCGGGCCAGCGAGGGCACGCCAAAATTAATCAAACGCCGATAGGGATTGAAGCGATCAACGCCAAGCTTCACGACATCGATACCGGTTAAAAATGAAAACTCGGTGCGAACGGTATTGGCTCCCCAGGCGGGTACTTCAAACAAGCCGTGAAGATCTGCCTCAAGTCTGGTGCGATCAAAATGTTGCAAGACCTCGGGTTTAACTTGCGGGTACACGCGACGTGGATCAAAAAACGATTCGCTTTGTATCACCACAATATTAGGTGACACGCGCGAGGTTTTAACGGCCGCAGGCTTAGGTAAGGATGAGCGCTGTGTCAGGTCGGCGCTAGGCAATTGTTCGGCGCGTCGGTACAACCAATAAGCACCAAAAAAACCGTGAGTTGTGAGGTCGTGTTCTGGATCAAAGCGCAGTGCGGCAACGTTGCTTGCGCCGTATTGCAACAAGGCACAGGCAATGACCAACACGCCTGCTATCCCAAGCCAAACAGACAACAAATTGTGGGCTTGCGTTAAGGGCGACTCAAGCGTCACGCCCGCCCACAACGCCAACACGATTGCAGTCAACGTTAACGCGGTGGGTACGATCCCTAAAAATGGTAAATACAAACGCGGGTGCTTCAGGCAATCCAAAAAATAATCGTTATCTTGGTACACAAAGAACTCGCGCAAGGATTGATACTTAGCGTTGTTGACTACGATAAGGCAGGCAAAAATAGCGGTACTAAACAACATTGCTAACCAGGGGCGCCTGCACAGCACAAAACCAAGCACGAAATAGGCTAACCACAAACCAAGGTGGGCGGCGATTGCAGGCAAAGGCCTGCGCCACAGTGCTTGAAAGCGTGGCTTAAAGATTTGTTCGATGGCAAATGAGAGCGCAAGGCCGACGAGCAGGCTTGGTATGAAGGCGCTGATGACCGCGAGCAGTTGGGCAAGTGAGATCGACATGTTTAGTCGCTATGCCTCGCGACTTTGCACGGCTGATCGTGGACTCGTGCTGGTGAGCGATCCATGATTCGCCTCAAACATGATACCCAGCCAACTTCAAAATCTTCAACGACCAAGACGCCGGCAACACCGCCAACA
>CALCPT010000564.1 GCA_937897265.1 uncultured Alcaligenaceae bacterium | reverse complement strand
CAGTCTACCCACCCCAATGGAATTTCTCTTCCGACAGGCCAAATTGAATATTGCTCTTCATGGTTTCTGACAACCAGAAAAGGTACGGTGTCCTCATAATTTGTATCAGTCATAGGCGTCTATTAAAATTTAATCAGCGTTTAAACCAACATCAATCGTTGGTCACTATTTGAAATTTTACTTAACAAATTCACTAGATCAACGTCATCATATAAAGGTTTTACATGGCACACTTTATCGTAGCAACCATCGGCACATACGGAGACGTATACCCATTTGCTCAAGTCGCTATTGCATTGAAAAAGATGGGTCATCAAACAACCTTTATTACTAACCCATACTTTGAAAAAACAGTTCAACAATTTGACCTGGATTTTTATCCACTTGGCACAAAAGAACAGTATTTGATGGTACTACAAAACGATAAATTGTGGAACGATCTAACCTTTTTAGATATCTCCTTAACGCTGTTTTTACCAAACCTCGACACCATTGCTCAATTCATTAGTCAACGTCCTAAAGATGAAAAATTTATCATCTTGGCGCATCAAAATTTACTCGCGAATGCGGGTCTGGCTCAGGCCCAGCGTCCAAGCACTGTTACCGTCGTCGGTGGCGCTTTATATCCGAGCGTCTTTGGCGATGCAACAGACTCAGATCATGTTGATAATCCCGACGAGCGGCAGTACTCAGACTTGCCCACAATCACTCCAGTAAATCGTGCCCGAGCTCTAGCTGGGCTGCCTACGGTCAAGTCCTATCTAGATCTCTTTACTTGCATTGCCTCATTTAATGCCTTGCTGTTTAGTCAATGGTTTGGTGAAAAGGAAGCGCACTGGCCAGACAATCTCATAGCAGGTGAATTCATCTATCACGAAGAAACACAGTCTGCTGCTTTTACTGAAGAGCTTGAAAACTTTTTAGATGCACCGACCAAGCCTGTTCTTTGCACGTTTGGAACTGGCAATCTTCACTGCCAAGATTATTTTGAACATGCCTTAAGTGCAATAAAAAAAGCTAACCAACGCGCCATTTTTATCTGCAAAGACAAAAAACTGTTGCCCAAAAACTTACCCGACTCAGTTCTTTGGCTAGAGTATTGCAATGATTTTCCGGCACTCTTGCAGCGCTGTTCGCTGATTGTCCATCACGGTGGAATCGGAACACTCGCTGAGTCTGCACGCGCAGGGGTTCCTCAGCTAATCACGCCGTCCCTGGGCGACCAGTGGGACAATGCGGCAAGGATTAAAAACTTTCAACTTGGTTCAAGCATCCCTGGCCCACAGTTAAACGCAGACAACTTTTACGACGTGATGACCGCGCTACTTGAGTCAAAGTTCATTAATAAAAATTGTGCAGATCTTGGTACGCAAATCAGAAATCGCAGGCGACCACATGAGATCGCTCTCAACATTGTTGAAACACTTAAACAGGCTAAGGTTCTTGACTAGCCAACCTGATACGCGTTAATAGCTTTGTGTTTTCGATGAGATCGTCTAGACCTCGATG
>CALCPT010000563.1 GCA_937897265.1 uncultured Alcaligenaceae bacterium | reverse complement strand
TCTTCCGATCTGGCATCACGGGTACCGATTTCTACAATACGACCGAGATACATCACGGCAACGCGGTGACTAATGTGGCGCACGACCGATAAATCGTGTGCAATGAACAGATATGAAACTTGGGTTCGAACTTGAATCTCATGCAAGAGATTTAAGACTTGAGCTTGAATCGACACATCAAGTGCTGATACGGGTTCATCTAAAACGAGTAAGGTGGGGTCGAGAACCATCGCGCGTGCAATGCCGATGCGCTGCCGCTGACCGCCTGAAAATTCGTGTGGATAGCGATGCGCGAGCGATGGATCAAGCCCGACTTGCTTGAGCGCCGCGTGCATTTTTTCTTGGTGTTGCACATAGGGAATATTGTGGACGACTAGCGGTTCTGACACCAGCTTATCTACACTCATGCGTGGATCAAGCGACCCGTAGGGATCTTGAAAGACCATTTGCATGCGTTGCCGCTTTTCGCGCATGACTCGCGCAGACAAATGCGTGATATCTTGCCCTTCAAACTTCACGCTACCAGAGCTCGGTTCAATCAAGCGCAGGGCAATACGCCCCAAGGTACTTTTTCCACTTCCTGTCTCGCCCACTAAGCCAAGCGTCTCGTTTGGATAGAGCGACAGCGTGGCATCATCCACGGCTTGAACGCCTTTTGATGAGCGGCTACGCCAGGACGTGGTGTCATTGAACGTTTTGCAGACGTGCTTGAGTTCTAGCAAGGGAGTGGGGGCAGGAGGCGTCATGTCAAGATTCTGGGTGAACTTCGGGCCAATACTGACAAGCTGACAGATGTTCTTTGTTTGTCGTGTTAATGAGCTTGACCTGAGTCGATCCGCATTCTGGTTTCACAAGATAGCAGCGTGGCGCAAAAGGGCAGCCCTCTGGTAATTGAGCTAAGTTGGGAGGTTGGCCTGCGATCGGAGTTAAGGCAGTATGAACCGGGCTATCCAGTCGAGGAATCGTTCGAAATAACGAAACAGTGTAAGGATGGCGCGGTTTGTGAAATAAGTCTTTCACCGCGGCCTGTTCAACGACTCTGCCAGCATAAAACACGGCAACTCGATCGGCGTGTCGGGCGACTAAGCCTAGATCATGGGTGATCAGGACCAGCGCCATTCCGGTTTCCTCACGCAACTGAGAAAGTAACTCGAGCACTTGTGCTTGTACTGTGACGTCAAGCGCCGTTGTGGGTTCGTCTGCGATGAGCACTTTAGGCTCGAGTGCAATCGCCATGGCGATTAAGGCCCGTTGCCGCATCCCGCCCGAAAATTGATGTGGATAATCATCAACTCTCCGATGAGGATCAGGAATATGTACACGCTCGAGTAACTCGATTGCGCGGGCTCGCGCTTGAGCATGGGTCAAAGGCAAGTGGGCGCGCAAGACCTCAATGATCTGCGTACCGATTGGAAAAACCGGATTCAGTGCTGACAGTGGATCTTGAAACACCATCGAAATTGCTGTACCGCGCCGCG
>CALCPT010000562.1 GCA_937897265.1 uncultured Alcaligenaceae bacterium | reverse complement strand
CCAGATGCTTAGGCAACACGTACACCTGACCTGAGGTGTACTGCTCGTTACGGCTAAACAGTTCGATCTGTGCCATCGTTTGATTGGTAAACGATGAAGACATCACAAACGATGGATGGCCTGTACCGCAGCCTAAGTTCACCAAACGACCCTTTGCCAACAAGATAATGCGCTTGCCGTCAGGGAAAATCACATGGTCAACCTGTGGCTTGATTTCTTCCCACTTGAGGTTTTCGATGCCGACGACATCGATTTCGTTATCGAAGTGACCGATGTTGCAAACGATGGCCTGGTCTTTCATGCGATCCATGTGGGCACGCGTGATGACGTTGTAGTTGCCAGTGGCAGTCACGAAAATGTCAGCCTTGTCGGCAGCCTCTTCCATGGTGACGACTTTGAAGCCTTCCATCGCGGCTTGCAGTGCGCAGATCGGATCGATTTCAGTGACCCAAACTTGAGCGCGCAGCGCGGCCAAGGCTTGAGCTGAACCCTTGCCCACGTCGCCGTAGCCTGCAACAACAGCAATCTTACCGGCGATCATGACATCGGTTGCGCGCTTAATTGCATCAACCAATGATTCGCGGCAGCCGTACAGGTTGTCAAACTTTGACTTGGTGACTGAGTCATTGACGTTGATCGCAGCAAAGGCGAGCTCGCCTTTCTTTGACATGTTATAGAGGCGCAACACACCTGTGGTGGTCTCTTCGGTCACGCCTTTGATCTGCGCTAAACGGGTTGAGTACCATTTTGGATCGCGCTTAATCGTTGCTTTGATTGCAGCAAACAACACTACTTCTTCTTCAGAGCCAGGGTTGTTCAGTACCGACAAATCTGACTCGGCCTTGGTGCCCAGATGCAAGAGCAGTGTGGCATCGCCGCCGTCATCCAAAATCATATTGGCTTGGTGTTCGCCTGGCCATTCAAAAATCTTGTGGGTGTATTCCCAGTACTCAACCAGAGTTTCGCCCTTTTTGGCAAACACTGGCGTGCCCATCGCAGCGATTGCCGCAGCCGCGTGGTCTTGGGTTGAGAAAATATTGCAAGAGGCCCAGCGCACTTCAGCACCAAGGGCTTGCAGTGTTTCGATGAGCACAGCCGTTTGAATCGTCATGTGCAGGCTGCCTGTAATACGGGCACCTTTCAACGGCTTCGTTTTGCTGAACTCTTGGCGCGTGGCCATCAGGCCTGGCATTTCAGTTTCAGCGATCTGGATTTCGCGGCGGCCCCACTCAGCAAGTGAGAGGTCAGCAACGTGGAAGTCAGTAAATTTTGTAGCAGTAGCAACAGTCATGGCAAGAAGGCTCCGGTGAGCCTGCTCAGCAATGCGACGTTGGGGTGAAATTGTGCACCACCTCAACCGCTGTCTGGCAGGATTGGGTGAGCGCCGTTAAGGTTGGCAAAAACACCAACGGTAACGTGGAAGCTTATGAGCCTGGCGGACCGGCAAACTACGGCGGATCCGTCGCAACGCTCCTCAAAAGCGAGATGATTGTAGCGCGTTTATGTTGCACTTGCAGCAAAATGTTGTGGCACAACAGCTTAAAGGCGAGGGGTTTTTAACGGTTTCCGGCCCATCACCCCAGGCACTAAAAGGATTTTTCACTAGGTTTGGGCTTTGGTCAGGTTGATTGACCTGAGACTTTGTCGCTAGTTTGCTCGGTTCAGTTCGCGTATTTGGTCACGTAAATCGCTGCAGCAAATAATGAGGGCAACAAGCCTGCTAACAGCGCAATGATCCGCCACGTTTGCTTGGTCATTTCGCTATGGAGGGTTGTTTCAACCCTGCCAATCGATGCATTCATGCGGGATTCGAGGCAGGCCAAATCCTCGCGTGTGGCGAGGGTTGGGATAAGGGCTTCTAGGCGTGTGAGTCGTGTTTCCATTGTGCAATTTTAAATACGGACAGCGCCAGATTCAATACGTATTTACAAACTGTTACACGGCTCATTTAGCCCTTGGGCGGCAAATGCAACGCGACGATGTCGTTGGTCGGATCGCCATAAAACGGGTAACGCGCCCGCACCAGTGGGTCGTGCCCCGGAACAATATGCTGGGGCGAATCGGCCGCTTCACGCAAAATGCCGTAACCATCGAGCATCTCACCCAGATGAAACACAATCGGAAACGGTGAGGGTTTTTCCATGTTTTCGTAGTAATGGCTGGCGTCTGAGGCCAAAACCACCCAACCGCGCGCGGTATGAACCCTTAACGATTGCAAGCCCTTGGTATGGCCGCCGATCTTCATTAACTCAATCCCTGGGCAAAGGGTCTCACGACCATCGTGAAACACGACCCGGTCTGCGTACACGCGACGCACCAACGTCACAACATCCTCGACGTTGTAAGCGTGCCGAAACAGGCCCTGACACATATGCCGGCCACAGGCGTAATCCATTTCGCCATCTTGAATATGAAACGTGGCGTTGGGCAATAGGTCAATATTGCCTGCATGGTCGTAATGCAGGTGTGTAAGCACGACGTCTTGGACATCTTCAGGGGCGATGCCTAACAATGCCAGAGAGCCCACGGGGCAGCGCGTCAGCGTACGCCCTCGTTGTTTAGCCTGCTCGGCGTTAAAGCCAGTGTCCACCATGATGATTCTGCCCTCGCCACGGATCAGCCACACGAAATAATCCATGGGCATAGGTTCGTCATGTGGATCGTGGGTAATGAAGTTTTCGCGACGTGTACGCTTAGGCATGGTGGCGTAACGCAGCGCAAAAATTTCGTAATTAGGCAGTGTCATGTTGTCTCCAGATACCGTTTTAGTCGGCTTGTTGTCGTTCTGATGGCTGATTGCCGTGCTCGGCTTGCGGCTCATTCGTTTTGGGTGCTTGCCGTTTTGCTCACTCGTGGGTCATTCTGAGAGCTGCCCACGGTGCTTGTCAAGCCCGCTGTCGCACGCATCACTTGACACGAGTAAAGCCAAACACAGACAATCAGGCTCAATGCAGGGGTGCTCGCCCGCTTTTTTTGAGCAGGTACGCCTTTCATACATTTATTGTCATCCTCGCTCTGCATAGCGGCTCGGTCGACCGCTTTCGCAAAGCTGAATCCACTTTTAAAAAAGGCACGTCAAAGATGAGCGCTAAACCAACCATTGGTTTTGTCGGTGTAGGTAGCATGGGATGGCCCATGGCCGCGCTATTGCACAAAGCCGGCTACCCCCTTCAAATTGTTGACGCTTCGGCCGAACGCGCCCAAGCCTTTTGCAAAGAGATCGGTGGCACCGTCGCCGCCTCAAATCGTGCGCTGGCCGCCGCGTCAGACATCATCATCACTATTTTGCCCACCAGCGCTATTGTTGAGGCCGTGCTAAATGGCCCGGACGGTGTGTTGGCTGGCCTGCGCCCCGATGCCGTCATCGTCGAAATGAGCTCTGGCGTGCCCACCATCACCCGCACGTTGGCTGAGCAGGTTGCGGCCGCAAAAGGTCATTTGGTTGATGCCCCAGTATCGGGCGGCGTGCCGCGCGCTAAAACAGGTGAGCTGGCTATTATGTTTGGCGGCAGCGCAGCCTTGCTTGAGCGTGTGCGCCCTGTGTTGTCCTGTATGGGCACTTCGATTACGCCTACTGGCGATGTTGGTTCAGCGCACGCCATGAAAGCACTCAACAACCTGGTCTCGGCCGGTGGCTTTTTGATCGGGGTCGAGGCGTTGCTGATCGGCAAGCGTTTTGGTCTGGATCCTGCTGCGATGGTCGACGTGTTGAACTCTTCAACCGGCATGAACAACTCAACACAGAAAAAATTCAAACAATTTGTGTTGTCAGGTCAGTACAACGCGGGTTTTGGCCTGGATTTGATGGTCAAAGACTTAAGCATCGCGTTGGGCATCGGCAAAGATACCAATACGCCAACGCCTTTTGCCGCGATGTGCCGTGAGATGTGGGCGGCCTCGGCTGCGATGCTCGGACCTGGTCAAGATCATACGGCTGTGGCTAAGATGTCTGAAAAGCTTGCTGGGACTGTGTTGTCTGATAAGTAGATTGTTCGCTGGGCAAATGGGTTGGGCGTGCGAGTTTTATTCTTTGCCTGCGCACGGTCAGACTCTACGCACCTAAATTGTGCTGAGCAAATTTAGGTGCCTCCGGTCTGACCTTGAGGTTTGCGTATAACTAAGATTTTTACGTTGTGCCGGGGCGCCTTGGATAGCCTTCGGCGCGGATTCTGACCCAGACGGCTTGTTTTTCGGCGTCGTCCATAAAGACCCAGTTCGACACTTCCATGACGGTGCGCCCGCAGCCTCGGCAAATATCATCAAAGAGGGTTGAGCAGACGGCCACGCAGGGTGAGTCTGCCGCGCCGGGTTGGCCCACTTCGGGGGCTGTTTCGAGGCTTGGATTCAGGGCGGTGGGGCTGGGTTTTTGAGTCGGTGAAGTCATCGCCGCAGCATAGCACTGGGATCTGACTCACGTGAAAATGCCCCTACACAGGTATCTCTGTGCAGGGGCATTTTTTACCGCGTTTCTGCCTTTACAACACTGAAGCAATCGTGGCCGCTAAGCCAACACCAAAATTACTGACCAGCGGCCTTTTTCAGTGCAGCCGCTTTGTCGGTGGCTTCCCAAGTGAACTCGGGCTCGTTACGACCAAAGTGACCATAGGCTGCTGTCTTGGTATAGATCGGACGCAACAAATCGAGCATGTTGACGATGCCTTTTGGACGCAGGTCAAAGTGCTCGCGCACCAACAAGGCCAAAGCGTCATCAGAAATCACGCCGGTGCCTTCGGTGTAAACGGTGATGTTGATCGGCTCTGCCACACCAATTGCGTAACTCACTTGCACCTGGCACTGCGTTGCCAAACCAGCGGCCACAATGTTTTTTGCGACGTAGCGGGCTGCATAAGCGGCCGAGCGGTCAACCTTTGAAGGGTCTTTGCCCGAGAACGCGCCGCCACCGTGTGGGCAAGCGCCACCGTAGGTATCAACAATAATTTTGCGACCTGTTAACCCGCAATCGCCCTGGGGGCCACCGATCACGAAACGACCAGTTGGGTTGACCAAGAACTTGGTTTTAGGCGTCAACAACTCTGCGGGAAAGCTTGGACGAATGATGTGCTCGATCACTGACGCTTTAATTTCGTCGAGCGTGATTTCGGGCGCATGCTGCGTCGACAAGACCACGGTGTCGACTTCGACGGGTTTGCCATTGACATACCGGAACGTCACTTGCGACTTGGCATCAGGGCGCAGCCAAGGCAGGCGACCGTCTTTACGCAATTCGCTTTGGCGCTGTACCAAGCGGTGTGCGTACCAAATCGGTGCGGGCATCAGGTCGGGGGTTTCAGAGCAAGCATAGCCAAACATCAAACCTTGGTCGCCTGCACCTTGATTCAAATAATCATCAGAGGCGCGGTCAACGCCTTGGGCGATATCAGGCGATTGCTTGTCGTAGGCCACCAAAACCGCGCAACCTTTGTAATCAATACCGTAATCGGTGTTGTCATAGCCGATACGCTTGATGGTGTCGCGTGCGACCTGGATGTAATCCACGTTGGCAGTGGTGGTGATTTCACCGGCCAACACCACCAAACCAGTGTTGCACAGCGTTTCGGCCGCGACACGAGCATAGGGGTCTTGGGCAAAAATAGCGTCAAGAATCGAATCAGACACCTGATCGGCAACCTTATCAGGATGGCCTTCAGACACGGATTCAGAGGTAAAGAGAAAATCGTTTGATTTAGTAGACATACTCACGTCCTTTACTGGCAAAGCCAGAGGTGGGTTAAGGAGGTGCGTTGCACCCCTGAACCTTCACCTGTTAGGACGTTGGACTGGGCGCGACGCTTTAGCAGAATTATTTTTTTGTCGACCAGACATTTCAGTCTTGGCCCAACTCAGTCGCTCCGCAAGTTGTCGGTTAACTCAACGACTGTTGCAATTTTATGCCAATTTGTTGAATTATGGCGAATCCCCTACGCTCTGACAGGGTGAATAAGGGATAATGGCAGGATGATATGGAACTTCACCAAAATGCACGGGGCAGGCAACGACTTCGTAATGCTCGACGGCGTCAGACAAGCGATTGACATGACCCCTGAGCGGGCTCGGGCGCTTGCACATCGACAATTTGGCGTGGGCTGTGACCAGATTTTGTTGGTTGACACCCCGCTGCACCCTGAGGCCGACTTTCGCTATCGTATCTTTAACGGCGATGGCAGCGAGGTCGAACATTGCGGCAATGGCGCACGCTGCTTTGTGCGCTTTGTGCACGAGCAAAAACTGTCGTCGCGCAATCCCCTGCGGGCCGAGATCGCCACCGGGCTCATCACACTTGAAGAACTGCCCAATGGCGATGTCACCGTCGAAATGGGGCAAACGCGCTTTACGGCTAGTGATCTACCCTTTGAGATCGAAGGGTTGCCCACAAAAACTCAGGGCAAGGACACACTCTACGGGCTTGAGCTTGCCACCATCCCACCACAAACTGTTTGGCTTTCTACGGTAGCCATCTCAAATCCGCACGCGGTTCAGGTTGTCGATGATGTCGAAGCGGCGCCCGTGGCTGTACTGGGCCCAATGATCGAGTCGCATCCAAGGTTTGCACGGCGTGTCAACGCCGGCTTTATGCAAATCGTTGACCCGCACACAATGTATTTGCGTGTGTACGAACGCGGGGCCGGTGAAACGCTGGCCTGTGGCACCGGTGCCTGTGCGGCTGTCGCAGCGGGCATTCGTCGTGGGCTGCTCGAGTCTCCGGTGCGCGTGCGTACGCACGGCGGCTGGCTCACCGTGGCTTGGGACGGCGCCCACCTGCGCATGACAGGCCCGGCCACTACCGTTTTTTCTGGCAGCATTGACATCGATCAATTGGTTGCTTCGCTTCCATCATTCACGAGCTCTACAACATGACCGATACCGCACGCACCATCGCAAAGTTTTTACAAGAAAACCCTGATTTTTTTGTGCAATATGCCGATCTTTTTTCTACGCTCGAAGTGCCGCACCCGCACCAGTCACGCACGATTTCGTTGGGCGAACGGCAAATTTTGACGCTACGCGAGCGCTTGCGCGACTTTGAATTTCGCCTGGCCGAGCTTGTACGAAACGGCGCCTTAAACGAGGCCACCACCACCAAGTTAAACCTGTGGTGCGCGCGCATGCTAGCCGAGCAATCGCCGCTTCGCTTGCCCGGTGAAGTCGCACTTGGTTTAGCCGAGCAATTTAATCTGCAAGAGGTTGCGCTGCGCGTCTGGGGGCTTGATGTCCCTGCAGAAGGCGTAGGAGCCCCAGTCGATGCGTCGGTGCATGACTTTGCGAATACGCTCGCAGCGCCCTACTGCGGCTCAAACACCGATTTCACTGCCGTCAGCTGGTTACACAAAAAACCTGCCTCACTGGCCATGCTGTCGTTACGCGCCAAGCCCCAAGAGCCTGCTTTCGGTTTGATGGTGTTAGGCTCTGATGATCCCGACCGCTTTGCCCCCGACATGGGCACGACATTTTTACAAACCGTCAGCAATCTGGCTAGCGCTGCCCTGTCACGGCTCAAACCTGCCGCCGTCTCTCAGGGCGCTTGACGCCTCGCCCATGGATCAGGTTGCGCACTGATGTCACCCACTCCACTCGCCAGCGCAACGGGTTCAAAAAAAATGGCCGAGGCGGGTCAAGCAGCGATGGCTGAGCTGCCTACCCCCGCCTTGCCAGAGGCAGATCATGCGCTTGGCCTTCGGCGCGAAGTGCGGGAGTCCGGGCAGGGCGCCGATCGGATTCGGCGCGGCCTTGAGGTCGCGGGCGAGGAGCGAGCCGAGGGCGACGGCTCCGATGCCTTGGACGCCGGCGCTGAGGAAGCTGCGG
>CALCPT010000561.1 GCA_937897265.1 uncultured Alcaligenaceae bacterium | reverse complement strand
GATCAGCGAGGCGCCAAAGGTCAGCTGGTAGGAGGCCACGACGCGCGGACTGGCCACCGCCGCCCAGAATTGCTCCCAAGTCAGGGTGAATGTCTTGAACACCAGTGCCGAGAGCGGGATCAACACAATCAGGCTCAGGTACAGCATCGTGTAGCCAAGCGTCAGGTTGAAGCCGGGCAGCACGCGACGCGTGGGCCGCTTGCGCACAAAGGTGCCTGCCGCCACCGGCGGCGTTGAAACAAGGGAAGCTGTCATTTAAATAGTTTGAGTCGCTAGAAAATTGGAAGCAAGCAGTGCAGTCCCGGCGGGGGTGCTCGGCGTGTAGCTTTCGCCTGTCAGGGACTGCAGCAATGCCAGGCCCAGTGGCCAGGGGCCGAAACCGGCCTCGACATTGATGTGCCCGGCTTTCTGCAGCCGCACAAACTCGGACCCCCAGGCGCGTGCGTAGGCGCCTGCGGTGCGCACCGGGCAGTAGGGGTCGTTGCTGCTGGCCACGATGATGCTACGGTAGGGCAGTGCCTGGTAGGGGGCTGGGGCAAAGTCGGCCAGTACGGCGCGGCGTTCGGGGTCAGCCGGGGCTACCAGCAGCGCGCCCTGGATACGTTGCGTCGCTTCAGCCTCCAAATGCGTGACGGCGATGCAGCCCAGGCTGTGGGCGACCACGACCACCGGACCCGGCTGCGCCAGGATGGTCCGGGTGATGGACGCCAGCCAGGCGCTGCGCGAGGGTGTGATCCAGTCGTCCTGTTGCACCCGCAGCGCGCCCGGCAACTGGTCGGCCCACAGGCTTTGCCAGTGGCCGGGACCGGAGTCTCGCCAGCCAGGAACGATGATGATGCGGGCCATGGTGATGTGTCGCGATCGGATGGGAATAGTGCGGAGTCACTTTTTCAAGTAAATCTGGTCAAAGCTGCCGCCATCCGCAAAATGGTCTTTGTCGGCTTTGGCCCAGCCGCCGAAGGCCTGGTCGATGCTGAACAGGTTGAGCTTGGGTAACTTGCTGGCGTACTTGGCCTGCGCCTTGGGGGAAATCGGGCGGTAGAAGTTCTTGCCGGCGATGTCCTGACCTTCCTCGGTGTACAGGTATTGCAGGTAGGCCTCGGCCACCGTGCGCGTGCCTTTGCGGTCCACGTTCTTGTCCACCACGCTCACGGGCGGCTCGGCCAGGATGCTCAGGCTGGGGTAGACCACATCGACCTTGCTGCCGAATTCTTTTTCCAGCAGGTAGGCCTCGTTTTCCCAGGAGATGAACACGTCACCCTGGGCGCGCTGCGCGAAGGTGATAGTCGATCCACGCGCGCCCGTGTCCAGCACCGGCACGTTGCCGTAGAGCTTGGCGACAAACTCCTTGGCTTTGGCGTCACTGCCGTATTTGCGCTTGGCAAATTCCCAGGCCGCCAGGTAGTTCCAGCGCGCACCGCCTGAGGTCTTGGGGTTAGGGGTAATGACCTTGAGGTCTGAGCGTATTAAATCGTCCCAGTCCTTGATGTTCTTTGGGTTTCCTGCGCGTACCACTAGAACAATCGTAGAGGTATAGGGAGATGAATTTAACGGCAAACGTTTTTGCCAATCTTTCGGAATCCAATTGCCGTTTGTATGCAAGGCATCTACATCTTGCGCAAGAGCCAAGGTGGCGACATCCGCCTCTAACCCATCGATGATTGAGCGTGCCTGTTTGCCTGAGCCGCCATGCGATTGTTTGAACGTGACAGTTTGTCCGGTTTTATCTTTCCAAAATTTTCCGAACGCCTGATTGAACTCGACATACAGTTCGCGAGTGGGATCATATGAGACGTTTAGTAGTGAAATGTTTTGAGCTTGGCTGCTAAACACAAGTCCAAGTGTTGCCGCAGCGAGAGTGAGCCGAATTTTATTAAGTCCTAACTTCATTATCTTGCCTTTTAATTTCAATCATGTTTTTTCATCATCGGTCAGCTTGGTATTTTTTGAAACGATTCATTTCTTAGATGCTTATTACATGGTTGCGTATAAGGTTGTGACTAGAAATTAGTTTGGTTTTCTGAGCGAAGGTTGCACAATCGTTGCGAATGAACACATAAGACTTGAAATGAAAATTATTCTGGCAATCAGATTATCTTGGCAGGGTGGTGATGTCCGTTAACCCAAAAGTTCTACCCGGATTTCGTCTGACTCTTGGTTACACGATTTTTTATCTATTCTTAATCGTATTGATACCTCTGTCTGCGCTGATTCTCAAGACCCTCAGTCTCACTTGGCCGCAATTTTGGGCTGCGGTCACGTCGGAGCGAGTATTGGCCTCCTATCGCTTGACCTTTGGTACCTCGCTCATTGCGGCGTTACTCAATATGGTGTTTGGTTTGCTCGTTACCTGGGTGCTTGTGAGATACCGGTTTCCAGGAAAAAAAATAATCGATGCTTGGGTCGAGTTGCCTTTTGCGTTGCCGACCGCCGTCGCAGGTATTGCCCTGACCGCATTGCTTGCGAGTAACGGCTGGATCGGACAGTATCTTGAACCCTATGGGATTCAGTTGGCGTTCAATCCTAACGGTATTGTGATCGCTCTGATTTTTATTGGCTTACCATTTGTTGTGCGTACGGTTCAGCCCGTCTTGGAGGATGCTGAAAAAGAGTTGGAAGAGGTTGCTCTGTGTTTGGGTGCGAATCGTTTTCAGACGTTTACCCGTGTGATCCTTCCGACTGTGTTCCCGGCGCTTTTAACTGGCTTTGCGCTCGCATTTGCGCGCGCCATCGGCGAGTATGGCTCTGTGATTTTTATTGCTGGCAACGTTCCATTGGTGTCTGAAATCACACCCCTTATTATTATTGGCAAGTTAGAACAGTACGATTACGCGGGTGCGACTGCGGTTGCCACGGTCATGTTATTGATGTCTTTTGTGCTGCTTCTGTTGATTAACGGTTTGCAAGCTTGGCATAGACAGCGCACAGGAGCTTTGTCATGAGTCAACGACAAACCACAGAAACCCCCTTGGTGCGTTACACCTTAATCGCGATTGCGGTCGTCTTTATGGTGTTGTTTTTAGTCTTACCATTGTTAGCGGTATTTGTTGAAGCGCTAAGAAAAGGGTGGAGCGTTTACTTCAGTGCGCTGCATGAGCCCGATACGTGGGCGGCCATTCGGTTAACTTTTATCACAGCAGTGATCGCGGTGCCACTTAATTTGATATTTGGAGTGAGCGCTGCGTGGGCGATTGCCAAATATGATTTTCGTGGAAAGTCTTTTTTAACAACCTTGGTCGATTTGCCGTTTTCAGTGTCGCCGGTTGTAGCGGGCTTGATCTATGTGCTGGTTTTTGGCGCCCAAGGTTGGCTTGGGCCTTGGTTAGCGGCGCACGATACCAAGATCATCTTCGCTGTACCTGGCATTATTTTGGCAACCGTGTTTGTCACCTTTCCGTTTATAGCGCGCGAGCTCATCCCCCTAATGCAGGCTCAGGGTAATGATGAAGAACAAGCCGCGATTGTGTTGGGCGCAAGCGGCTGGCAAACGTTTTGGTATGTGACCTTGCCTAATATCAAATGGGGGTTGATCTACGGAGTCATTCTCTGTAACGCGCGTGCAATGGGTGAATTCGGTGCTGTATCGGTTGTATCGGGTCACATCCGAGGCATGACCAACACGATGCCTTTACATGTCGAGATTTTATACAACGAATATCAGTCAGTGGCAGCCTTTGCCGTGGCTTCATTGCTAGCGTTGCTGGCATTGGTGACCTTAGCGATTAAGTCAATTGCTGAATGGCGTTTATTGCGCGAAATGAAAGCGCTTGCCGAATTGTCACCCGAACGTCCCACTCCCTTAGCGTAGCGTTTGACAGGAAACTGTATGAGTATCGAAGTCCGAAATATAAATAAACACTTTGGCGCCTTCCACGCCCTGCGCAACGTGAATCTAGATATTGAGTCGGGTGAATTACTGGCGTTGCTTGGACCCTCTGGTTGCGGCAAAACAACCCTGCTGAGAATTATTGCTGGCCTCGAGTCTCCTGATACGGGTTCTATCGCCTTTAGCGGTGAAGATGCAACAGACTTTAGCGTAAAAGAGCGCAATGTCGGCTTTGTGTTTCAACACTACGCTTTGTTCAGGCACATGAGCGTGTTTGAAAATGTAGCGTTTGCTCTTCGCGTGAAACCTAGATCCGTGCGCCCGTCAGAGTCTGTTATTCGAGAAAAGGTCATGAGTCTGCTGCAACTCGTGCAACTGGATTGGCTGGCTGATCGCTACCCTTCACAATTGTCTGGGGGCCAACGACAGCGTATCGCCTTGGCGCGTGCGCTCGCCGTTGAACCTAAGGTTTTATTGCTTGATGAGCCCTTTGGTGCGTTAGACGCTAAGGTTCGAAAAGAACTGCGTCGATGGCTACGACGCCTGCACGATGACTTGCACGTGACCAGTATTTTTGTGACACACGATCAAGAAGAGGCGCTTGAAGTGGCTGATCGCGTCGTGCTGATGCACTCAGGCGTGGTTGAGCAAGTGGGTACCCCGCAAGATGTTTGGGATAATCCTGCAAGTGCTTTTGTATACGGATTTTTGGGTGACGTGAATCATTTTCATGCCCGAGCAGACAAAGGGGTGGTGAGCGTTGAGGGGGTCAGTATGATGGCGCCAGAGCATCATGATGTACAAGATCTTGCAGCGCTCGCCTATGTGCGCCCTCATGACCTTGAGGTTACGCGCTACGCGACGGGTGCGCCGGGGATCGTGGCTGAACTGCAACGTGCCATCGTCGTCGGGCCGATCGCTCGCCTCGAGTTGTGGCCCCTAGATAATCGTCAACCTGAAGGACACGATCCGCTGATCGAGGCCCAGATGTCCGCTGAAAAATTTCGTGAACTGGGTTTTAAAGAAGGCGAGAAAATGATGCTTCTGCCTAAAAAAGCACGCTTCTTTTTACAGGCTTAACCCGAACGAATGTCTTTGTTGGCGACCGCTGGGCTTCTCGATGTCGCTCAACTTCTTAGAAAATGAAAAGAGAAGGTCAGCGCTCGGAGGGCGGCGCGTCCTCCGGTTTGGACTTAGACAGCTGGTGCGAACAATTTATCGTAGGCCGCCAACAAGTTGCTATGCATGGGACTGCCTTGCATATCAACACCTAACGTATCTAAACCAAAAAAGCGTTCGTCACCTGAAATCAAAGCCTGCGCCTGACGCAAGGTTTCTGCGCCAAACATCAGGCCTAACGAATGCAGATAAGGTTCTGCGTCTTCCAGATTGAGAATGGTCTCGACGCAGCGATACACCAAGCGACGCGCTGGGTTCATTTGCTTGTAGTGATGAATCCAGTCGCACCCTTCAAGCGCGGCATCGATATCGTTAATCGCAAGCGCCAACAAGGTTTTTAATTCACCAATGCGTAGCTCTTTCCAGGTTGAGCCGTTGGGTGTCGCTAAACCCAAGATCTCCCACAAGGGGCGCTCGTCGTTCAGATTTAAGGTTTGTAACTCTGCCAACAGTTCGGTACATTCATCATCGGTTAAGTCATGCAGCCTGACTAATTGCGGGCGAATTTGATTGCCGATGCTGTTGTTCTCCCAATCAAGATCACCCACAGGATAGATCTCTGACATGCCCGGTACCAGGATACGGCAAGCGTAGGCACCTTGTTCGGCAAAATCCGAAATGTAAAGTTCAAAGCCTTCTGCATGCACGGCATCGCACAACCATTGATAATCTTGCTCGGTGGTGGTGCTGAAGTTCCAGTCGACAAAATCGTAGTCAGGCTCGTCGCCCATAAAGTCCCACGAAATCACGCCACTTGAATCGACGAAGTGAATTTCAAGATTGGCAACGGCATTGATCTCATCCATATCAAAGCCGGGTTCAGGAAAATTCTCTAACGCCTCGAGCGCACGACCTTGCAGTAATTCAGTCAACGCGCGTTCAAGTGCAATTTCAAAACGGGGATGTGCGCCGAAGCTTGCAAACACGCCTTGGTCTTTGGGATGGATCAAGGTGACGTTCATGACAGGGTACTTGCCACCCAAAGAGGCGTCTTTGACCAAGATGCCGAAGCCCGCATCGCGCAGACCTTTAATGCCAGCTTGGATGACGGGGTAACGTGCAATCACGTCTTCAGGGACTTCGGGCAGGCACAGGCCTTCACTGATGATTCGGTACTTGATGTGGCGCTCAAAGATTTCAGATAAGGCTTGCGCGCGCGCTTCGTTTGGCGTGTTGCCGGCGGCCATCCCGTTACTGACGTAAAGATTACCGATGATATTGACCGGAAACCAAGTCAGGGCGCCATCGCTGAGGCGTGTATAGGGCAGGGCACAAATGCCACGATCAACGTTGCCTGAATTTAAATCGACTAATACTTCGCTATCGATATCGCTGTCGGGGTTGTAAAAGGCTTGGAGGGTTGGATTCAGCAACTCTTTGGGCCAGGCGCCGTCTTCGGTTAAGCCAAACCAGCGCTCTTGGGGATAGTGCACAAAGCTTTTGTTTGCGCGCGTCTCACCCAGGTGAAAGTGCGTCCAAAAATAATGGGTGCCCAAGCGTTCAAAAAACTCACCTAAGGCGCTCGCTCTGGCGGCAAGCATGGTGGCGCCTTTGCCGTTGGCAAACAGCATCGGGCAGTCGTGATCTTTGACATGCACTGACCAAATTGCTTCTACCGGGTTGAGCCAAGACGATTCATCGAGCTGAAAGCCGCGTGCGGCAAGCTTTGCCTGCATGGTGGCGATGGTGGATTCGAGTGAGACGTCTTTGCCTGGAATAAAGCTTTCGGTTTGCATGGGGGGTCTTGCCAAAAAGAGGTGAGGGTGGAGAATAACCGACCCAGTCCTTAGCCGAGCGATACTTAGGCATCAAACGGCAGAAAAATGAAAGTCCGAGGTGATCCGAGCGGTGAATCAGTCGATTTGGGCCATGGTGCAGGCGATTTGTGGGTTGGACGAAGGGCGGTTTGGATGGCGTTGGCCAAAGGCATACAATTACGGCATTGCACCATAATAAAAAGACAAACTATTTTTCAGGGATTCCTATGAGTGAGTTGAGCTATTGGCTAATTCGTTGCGACAACCAGATGTTGACCGCCAAAGATATGAGCGATGGGCATGTGTTTCCCAGAGGCTACGCAGCTGATTTTGGCAACCCTGAAAATTCGTTATTTGTTGGACATTGGCAGGGAATCCCGTGCCGTACGATCGAAGTTAGTCAGATCCCACCTCATATTGAGGGTGAACTGCGTCCGGTACGTAGCTTGCACGCACTCGCTGGAGCAGAGCTCTTTGCTTTAGCTGGGCGCGCTACCCAACTCATTGACTGGCAAAAAAATCATCGTTTTTGTGGCCATTGCGGCACTCCAACCATCGCGAAAAAGACTGAATTCGCGATGGATTGCCCCGCCTGTCGCTTGTCGGTATACCCAAGGATTTCACCCGCAGTCATGGTACTGATTGAGCGCGGTAATGACTTATTGTTGGCGCGCAGCCCACATTTCAAGCCCGGTATGTTTAGCGCCTTAGCCGGCTTTGTTGAACCAGGCGAAACCCTTGAGCAGTGTGCGGTGCGCGAGGTGCGTGAAGAGGTTGGTCTTGAAATCACCAATCTACGCTACTTCACCAGTCAGTCATGGCCATTTCCTAATTCACTGATGGTGGCGTATTTTGCCGACTATGCGGGTGGCGAAATCACCCCTTGTCCAAACGAAATTGAAGACGCAGGCTGGTTTTCGCGTGATGAGTTACCGCTAGTTCCTGATCCAGTTAGTATTGCACGTCAGTTGATCGACGCCGCGGTACGAGCAGGATCGCGGTAACGTGGGCGTCAAGCTGCGGATATCA
>CALCPT010000560.1 GCA_937897265.1 uncultured Alcaligenaceae bacterium | reverse complement strand
CTTGACCACCCGTTTCGCGAATGGCGGGGGCCAAACGCTGCGAGCACTTCACGTCAAACACAATCGCACCACCGGGCACGCGTGACAAAACATCTTGCGCAAACAAGGTCATTTGGCGATCGGGATAAATCGTTTCGCCTTCTTTGGTAACTATCCCCAAGCGATCGCCATCACCGTCAAAGGCTAGACCGATTTCGCAGTCGGTCGTTTGCACGCAACGAATCAGGTCTTCAAGGTTGTGCGGGTCAGCGGGATCGGGATGATGATTAGGAAATGTGCCATCCACTTCGCAAAACAATTCGGTGACTTCGCAACCGAGGGCTCGAAAGAGCTGTGGTGCAACCGCGCCCGCGACACCGTTGCCGCAGTCGATGGCGATTTTCATGGGGCGACTCAGCTTGACGTCACCAAGTACGCGCGCCAAATACGGCGTCAAGATATCTACGCTAGAGGCTGTGCCAGCCGTGCTTGCTTGTGCAGGGCCTGCAGCGACTTCATCGCGCAGAGCCAGAATGGCCTCACCGTGCAGGGTGCCGCCGCCCATCATCATCTTAAAACCGTTGTAATCGGGTGGATTATGGCTGCCCGTCACCGCGACGCCCGAACCTGTTTTTAAGGTGTAAGCGGCAAAATAGACTAGGGGGGTAGGCACCTCGCCCACGTCAATCGTGTTAATGCCACCGTCGCGCATTCCTTGCTGTAACGCCGCCGCGAGTGAAGGGCTGCTGATACGGCCATCGCGACCGACCACCATTGTGGTGACTCCCGCTGCCTTGGCCCGAGCCGCTAAACCACGACCAAGATCTTTTGCAAACTCTGGGTTCAGCGCCGAGGGGACAATGCCACGGATATCGTAGGCTTTAAAGGCAGAATGAGGAAACGAGTAATTAACTGGCACGACGGTAAGCTCCGAAGCTCTTGAAGGGTAGATTTTTACTAAATAAAACTACGTGTCTCATTATCACCGATCCGCGACGCTGATGTCGGCTAACTCCCTTACAATTTGGCGAGACTGACGCAGCTTTTTTTTAATTTGCTCAAAACAGTGGCGCGTTGCACAAAACGTCAGCTTGAGGCGGATCGATGTCGCAGTCCGCGCCATAACAACTCTAGAGAATCACATGAACCTCTTGCCAGAACTCGAAAAATTATTAGGCGCCGCTCAGGTATTGACCGGTGAGGCCGCAGCCCCCTTTTTGGTTGATTGGCGCGGGCGTTACAAGGGCCAGGCGCTGGCCGTGGTGCGACCTGGGTCAACCGAAGAGGTTGCCGCAGTGGTACGTCTGTGTGCCAAGCACCAGGTGCCAATCGTGCCTTCGGGGGGCAACACGAGTATGTGCGGGGGCGCGACTCCTGACGAGACTGGCCGCGCCCTGGTGCTGTCTCTGGCGCGTTTAAATCGCGTGCGCTCGGTCGATACCGATAATGACACCATGACCGTTGAGGCAGGCTGTATTTTGCAGGCGGTGCAAACAGCAGCGCGCGAGGCGGGGCGACTGTTTCCGCTCAGCTTGGCCGCTGAAGGCAGCTGTACGATCGGTGGCAATTTGTCGACTAACGCGGGTGGTACGCAAGTTTTGCGCTACGGCAATACGCGCGAGCTGGCGCTCGGTCTTGAGGTCGTCACGGCAGAAGGCGAGATTTGGCATGGATTGCGTGGTCTGCGTAAAGACAACACGGGCTATGACTTGCGAGATTTGTTTATTGGTAGCGAAGGCACGTTGGGTATCATCACCGCAGCGACTCTCAAGCTATATCCGTTGCCAGTGGCGCAATGTACGGCCATGCTGGCACTGAACTCGCTTGAGGATGCCACGGCAGTGTTGTCACGCGCGCGCGCGGGCTTTGGGGCGTCGCTCACGGGGTTTGAGGTGATGATGGGTACGGTGTTGCAAGCGGTCGTGACCCTGTTTCCGCAGCAGCGTCTGCCTTTTGAGGGCCCGTCAGCACAGTCTCCCTGGTATGCGCTGCTTGAGTTGTCGGATAGCGAGAGCGCTGAACATGCACAAGGTCGTTTCGAGGCGGTGTTGGGGGCAGCGATTGAGGATGGGTTGGTGACTGATGCGGCGATTGCCGAATCGATCGCTCAGAGCCGGGCGATGTGGCATTTGCGTGAAAGCATCCCGTTGGCTGAGGCTGGTTTAGGCAAAAGCGTCAAGCACGACGTATCGATTCCGATCTCGCTGATTAGTACGTTTGTGAAGACGACTAACGCTGCCTTGCAGGTAAAGTTTCCGGGCATTCAACACATAGTGTTTGGTCACTTGGGTGACGGTAATTTGCACTACAACGTGGCGCGCGCACCTGATCAGACCGAAGAGCAATTATTGGCGCAGCAGTACGATGTTTACCAGTTGGTGCACGATAGTGTGCATGCGCATGGTGGCTCGATCAGCGCTGAGCATGGGGTAGGGCAGCTTAAGCGCGACGAACTGACGCGCTACAAGAGCCCGCTTGAGTTAGATCGGAAGAGCGTCGTGTAGGGAAAGAGTGTCTTCGCCTGTGTAGATC
>CALCPT010000559.1 GCA_937897265.1 uncultured Alcaligenaceae bacterium | reverse complement strand
GCGTGACTGGAGTTCAGACGTGTGCTCTTCCGATCTGCCTGCTTTGATAATCCACTTATCGGCTCGCACAATCGCATTGGTTAATGCTTGCACTGTTCTTGGGTTTGCATCGATATAAGCTTGCGGGAGATACAGACTACCGGCAGGCATGTTGCCACCAAAAATATCTTGCGTATCTTTTAGGCGGCGAGTGTCAACAATCGTCAGGATGTCATTCGCTTCTTCGAGCGTGGTAATGACGGGATCAATATTTGAAAGCGCATCAATCTGACCCTCGCGAATTGCCGAGATCGCACCGGCACCAGCGCCCACACCAATGAAAGAGACATCCGTCGGCTTTAAGCCGTGTTTAGCCAAATAAAAGCTTGCAATCATGCTGGTCGACGAGCCGGGTGCCGTCACACCGATTTTTTTACCGCGCAGATCGGCCGCCGTTTTAAAGTTGGGCAGCGTCTTTTTCGAAACGCCCAGCGTAATCATGGGGCAACGACCCTGCAAGACGATACAGCGAAAAAACTGGCCCTTAGACTGCAAATTAATCGTGTGCTCGTACGCACCCGACACCACGTCAGCACTGCCACCGACCACTGCCTGTAACGATTTTGAACCACCGGCAAAATCAGAAATCTTGACGTCTAGACCTTCGTCCTTAAAGTAGCCCAACTGTTCGGCAATCGTCAGCGCCTGGTAATAGGTACCCACCTTGCCGCCCACTGCGATATGCACACTGGCTTTTTCAAGTTTCTGGGCCAGCACCAAAGACGGGGCGGCCGATAGCAGGCCGGCTGTACCGGCGAACTGAAGCAACTGACGGCGTGAAATCGACATGAGTGTCTCTCGTAAGAATTTTTAATGATCTATTTAAGCATAGCGCCAAGGCAGCGTGCCACGGAGTTTACCCGTAACCAATTGAGGTTTTGGCCTAGAACTGAGCCATGAAAGCGTGCCAAAAACGAAGCCCTGACTAGATGTCTATCCGCAAGTCGGCAAGCGCCTCAAGTCGCGTTGCTGCAGTCAAAAACTTATGTGGGTTTGCGCTCAAGCAGCGCCCAAGCAACGGTGCCTGCGTCGACATACTCAATTTCGCTTCCCGCGGGAACGCCGCGCGCAAGCCTTGTGACTTTAATGCCTTTGACACGTAAAGCTTCGCCAAGGTAGTGCGCCGTGGTTTCACCTTCTGCGGTGAAATTAGTCGCCAAGATCACCTCTTGCACGACTCCATTTGTTGCGCGCTCAAGGACTCGGTCAAAGTCGAGTTCATCTGGCCCCCTACCCTCAAGCGGCGCCAGGCTGCCCATTAAAACGTAATACAAACCCTGATAACCACGAGTCGCCTCAATCGAATTTTGATCGGCTGGCGTTTCAACGATACACAGCAGGCTCGCATCGCGCTCGGTGTGCTCACAGGTCGCGCATACTGGCGTTTCTGTGAAGCCATTACACAATTGACAATGTTGTAAGCGTTGCACTGCGTCAGTGAGCGCCTGCCCAAGTTGCTGAGCAGCCTTTAAGTCGTGCTGCAATAAGTGATAAGCCATGCGACGCGCCGTACGCTCGCCCACACTAGGCAAACGGCGCAAGGCCTCGACTAAGGCTAAGAGCGGTTGCGGCTCAGAAGACGATGCGATCATTAAAAGGGGAGCTTCATCCCGGGCGGCAAAGGCATACCGGCAGTGACGCCAGCCATTTTTTCTGAAGAAGTTGTTTCAGCTTTGCGCAACGCGTCATTAAACGCAGCGGCAACCAAATCTTCGAGCATATCTTTATCATCTGCCAGCAAGCTTGGATCAATCGTGACCCGCTTAACATCATGCCGGCAAGTCATCGTGACTTTAACCAGGTTACCGCCCGCAGCGCCTTCAACCAAAATTTCAGCCAAAGCGTCTTGCGCCTTTTTCATATTCTCTTGCATCTGCTGCGCTTGACGCATCAACCCTGCAATCTGTCCTTTCATCATAGTGAGATGTCCTGAAATAAATAAGTGGATATTAACTACAACGCCGCGTGGCCGGGACGAATCGAACCGGGTACGACGTGAGCGCCAAAATCTTTCACAAGCGCCTGCACAAACGGATCGATTGTGACCGAGTGTTCTGCTGCCTGTTGACGCGCGGCTTGTGCGGCGAGATCGACGGCGTGTGCCGACTGCCCTTGTCCGGCTCCGATCTCAAAATAAACCTGCACCACAAAGCCAAAGTATTCGGTTAACACAGCACGCAACCTATCGGCATGCGCACCTTCGGCCAACGCCTTTGACGCCACCCGCAAGGTAATCGCGCGGCCAGACACGGCCACCCATTCGGATTGCCGGGCCAACTGTGCCGCCATCCCAGACAACGGAAGTTTGGCCGAAAACGCAGCCCAAGGTTCCGGCAAAATAATCGTATCCAACACCGGAGCGGCCGGTGCCTGAGCAAATTGCGCATCATCGGCTTGATCAAAAACAGGCTCTGAACCGTAGTCGAGGTCGTTGCCTGAAAAATATTCTGGCTCGAGGTCTAGGTAGGCAGGTTCTGAATCGGCGTCTGAATCATCAGACTGTTGATCGGCTGAAGGCGCCACCGTCGCAACGGCGTTTAGCTGTGAGGTGCTTGGCTGTGCGTGTGCTGTACTCGGCTGTGCTGGGCTTGGCTGTGTGGCGTTTGGCTGTGTGGCGTTTGGCTGTGGCGTGTTTCGCAGCGCGGAGTTTGCTTGCGCAGAGCCTGGCTTTGCAGCGCTTGGTTGCGCCTGCGCGGTGCTCGGCTGAGCTGCAGCCGCTTGCGACACGCCTGGCCGTGCCGTACTGCTTGGCGCTGGACCTGGCCGTATCGCTGGCGCATCGCTGGCCGCAGGCGCGTTGGTTGGTAATGTTTGTTTGGTCTGCGCAGCAGAGCCAGTTGCGGCGGTTGAAGGCGTGTTTGCGGCCTGAACAATGGTGGGCGCGTCTTGCTGTTTCGCACCGCCCGCCGCCCCCGACAGTGAAAGCATGCGCAGGCATGCCATCACAAAGCCAGCGTACTCATCAGGCGCAATCGCTAACTCAGAGCGGCTATGCACCGCGACCGTGTAAAACAGTTGCACCGCATCGGGCTGCAAGGAGCTTGCCAGGCGCTTGATATCGATAGCCAAGGGGTCTGCATCGTCGATTGCTTGCGCAACCCTTTGCACAATTGCGACGCGCGATAACAAAATTGCAAGGTCGGCCAGCGCCGCGCGATAAGACAAGCCTCGCGTCGCGAGTTCGTCGGCGATTTCAAGTACTGCACTGGCCTCGCCCGCCTGCAACGCGTCGAGCAAGCGCACCAAGTGGCGTTGATCAATCGTACCCAGCATGCCACGCACAGACTCTTCGGTCAGATTACCAGCGCTATAGGCAATCGCCTGATCGGTCAGCGATAAGGCATCGCGCATCGAGCCCG
>CALCPT010000558.1 GCA_937897265.1 uncultured Alcaligenaceae bacterium | reverse complement strand
CTAGTTTGACCTTGGCTTTTAGTAGATCAGCAACAAATTTTTGAGTTGCCGGTGGTAAGTTACCCGCAGCATCATAGCTACAACTCTTGTAGCCAACCGCATAGACCTTGGCCCAGTTATCTGGTTTATCTAGCAGCGGAGCAATTTCGCCTGAAGACACTGAGGGATGTCCAACAAAGGATACGTCCCAGTTCATTTTTGCACGCGTGTTGAACATGCGTGAATACATACCGGTGCTAACGCTCCAGACCACAATCACTTCAGCTCCGCTATTTTTTGCGCGCAACATGTCGGGCGTTAAGTCAGACTGCGTCGAGTCAATGTTGGCCTGATAGGTGACCTCAGCGCCTTCCTTTTTGAACGCTGCAACCGAGGCGTTCACGGCGCTCACGCCATAGCCTGTCGTGTCGCCAATTACAGCAATTTTTTTGAGCTTCAATATGTTTAGGCAATAGTGCCGCACTGCATCGTCCCATTGCGTGTTCGAGGGGGTGATGCGAAAAGCGTTCGGATATTTTTTTGTGTCAATTAAGGTATCGATGACACAAGGATGAATGTTTGGCATTTTGGCTTTTGCCAAGATTGGGGTGACAGCTAGCGATTCGCCAGAGTTGGTTGGACCCCAAATTGCATGCACCTTGGCTTGGCTAATGAGCTCTTGCGTGGCGTTCACTGCTTTAGTTGGATCGCCCTGGGTATCGCGCGTAATGATTTCGATCTTTCTGCCACCCACACCACCGGCAGCGTTGATGGCATTGGCGGCGAAATGAACACCTCGATCAAAGCCAGCAGCAGGCGCTGAGCTTGGACCCGTCATCGCAACGAGCCAGCCAATTTTAATATTTTCAGTTTGCGCTAAGGCGATTCGAGGAAGAGAGGAGGCTAAACCCATTGCGCCAACACTCGCCACGAAATCTCTACGAGAAATACTCATTTGTCTCTTCCTTTGTGTTTATAGTTATGTCAGACGAGCTGTCGATTCCCGTCTGTGTGCGGGACTTCTGAAATCAGTATATCTATCGAATCTGTAAAAGACAATACTGAATTTGATCTATTCTTTTTGAGAGCTGTGTGACGGCTAGTGCAATTGCCGCAGTGCAACGAAACTCTAAATGATCGTTGCCCGCGGCGATTAGATTGTCTACAAAATCTTTAGGCGCGTGCCTTAGCCGCTGCGACGGTGTCTGCCCAAGAAGGCACGTCGACACCCGCAGCTGCGATTTCCATTGACACCATGGTGCAGTAGCCGACAACGCATACGAGGTCAGAGTATTGTTGGTCGCTCAGTAATGTTTTTGCACGCTTAAAGGCAGCTGCGCTGACGCGCTTTGTAGAAAGTAGTTCGGTGACGAAGTCGTAAACAATATCTTCATCCGCTTGCAAACCAGCAGGCTTGCCACCGCGCGGCAATGCGTCCACTACAGCTTGTGAGACGCCGTCTCTGACAGCCCACTTGCTGTGCAAGCCCCATTCGAATTGAGACTCCATATGGCGCGCCGTGAGCAAAATCGCAAATTCATTCAAGCGTGCAGGTAGTGAGGATTCATTGCGAAAATAATTACTGACGGGTGTGACCACTGCCGCAAACTTAGGCGAGCGCAGGGTCATCCAATGATGTTTGGGCAAGTCGGTTAATTGTGCTTGCCAACCAGAGCGATAGAGCTCCATGACCGCTTGTTGTTCAGGCGTGAGATCCTCAGGGGCAATCGGGGTAAAGCGTAGAGGTTCGATTGGAGCGGTCGACATAGAAGTTTCCTTTGCACAGACAGGCTAAGATGTAAAAAATCACGAGACGCCAGCGACTGGATCACGTTGACTTGGCAGCAATAAAAATACGATGAGCTAAATACTAGCCCATAACAACAAGGAGCACATATGGTTATCACCGATGCACAGGTTCACCTCTGGGAGGCTCATCGCCCGGATCGTCCGTGGTTGCCCGAAGATGTTGGGCACACAGTGATCATCGCCGGAGAGGGCGCGCGTCCACACCGCGAGAAGCCCTTTGAAGCGGCAGAAATGACTGAGTTGATGGACGCAACAGGTGTGTCGCGCGCGATTATCGTACCGCCTTCAATGGTTGGAAGTAAAAATTTGACCGCTCTTGAAGCGGTACAAAATTATCCCGGCCGTTACGGCATCATGGGGCGCTTTGATCCCGAAGATCCGAACGCACGCGAATTACTCGAAACCTGGCTAACGCAACCGGGGATGCTTGGGATTCGCATGACGTTTCACAAAGCCAAGTGGTCACGCTGGCTCGCCGATAGTTCGCTCGATTGGTTTTGGGCTGGTTGTGAGCGCCTTGGAATTCCGGTGATGGTGCTGATGTCTGAGCAACTCAATGTGTTGGACCGCCTCGCGACGCGTTATCCAGATTTGAAATTGATTTTGGATCATATGGGCCGCAAAAGTGCCTTACGCGATGATGCCTGTTTTGCCGATCTCGATATTTTGCTCAAGCTGACTCGGCATAAAAATCTTTCGGTAAAGGTGACGTCTGCGCCTGGCTACAGCACGCATCCTTATCCTTTTAAAAACATTCAGCCGTATCTGCAACGCATTATTGAAGGGTTTGGGCCTGAGCGTTCAATGTGGGGCTCGGATGTCTCACGACTACCTTGTACCTATGCGCAGTGCGTGAGCCTATTCACCGAAGAAATGAGTTTTCTGAAGGGCAAAGATTTAGAGATGGTGATGGGCGGTGCCTTAGCGAAGGTGCTTAACTGGCCCGCAGCCTAATCTCTATAACCAAGTCTTTGCCCGTGACGACACACCACCGTCAATCGTAATAATTGTTCCGGTGGTGTAGCCCGACAAGTCAGAGGCCAAAAATGCAACTGCGTTGGCGATCTCTTCGACTTTGCCGGTGCGGCCAAAAGGCATCGACGCAACGAGTTGCTTCCAGTTTTCTGCATCTCCTAGTGTTAACTCGGCACGCTTACGCAAAAAGTTATAAAGACGCTCGGTCAACACTGGGCCCGGGTTCAAACCCACGACGCGAATGTTGTGCTCGGGGCTGACAGAACCTAGTGAACGGGTAAGCGCCATCAGCGCCGCACAGCCTGAGGTGCCTGCCAGATACGTTGAGGTTAAATTTTCGCCGGCATGACCAATCACATTCACAATCACGCCAGGTCGCTTAAGGGGCTTCCAAACTTGAAACGCCAAGCGAGTCATGTTGATGTAGCCAAATACTTTTAGATCCCAACCATCACGCCAGCTTTGATCATCAAAGTCTTCGATCGACCCAAGCGGCACCGCACCTGCGTTATTGACCAAGATATCGGTAGTGGCGAGTCGTTCTCTGAGTAACTCGACATTCGCGGGTTTGGTCAAGTCTAGTGCGGTGAAAGACACCTCGACGTTCGACACCTTTTTGATCTCGACGACGGCCGCTTCTAAATCATTGGCCGAGCGTGACACGAGATGAACCGCACAGCCCTCTAACGCCAGCGCCTTAGCCGCGCCAAACCCCAAACCCTTTGAACCACCCGTAATCAAGGCGCGTTTGCCTGCGAGCTGAAGATCCATATTGCCTCCTAAAGTGTTGTCTCTAAGCGCTGGGCGCTTTTTTTATTAATGCTGTCGATAATCTTACCTGAGATGCTCTGCAGAACGCGATTGCACGCTTTGTTTAGTATTGCGCAAAGCGAGCTGCTAGTGTAAAAAAGCCTTGTAGTGGTAGCACGAGCTTGCGAGCTAGACGAGGGTTGGCTTCGCAAATTGATCGACTTCGTGACTGAAAAGAAAAAAATGAGACAAAAACTATTGTTCTGCCTGACCGCTGTGGCATTGTTAGTGACTCAACATGTAAGTGCGCAAAGTCAGCCTTACCCGAACAAGCCGATTCGAATGATTGTCGGCTTTGCGCCTGGTGGCTCTGCGGATATTTCGGCAAGATTCTTTGCTGAAGCAATGACCCGAGAGCTCAAAGAGACCGTCGTTGTTGAAAACAAAGGAGGTGCCGGTGGCAATATTGCGGCAGCCGAAGTGGCGCGAGATCGGAAGAGCACACGTCTGAACTCCAGTCACGCCAATGTATCTCGTA
>CALCPT010000557.1 GCA_937897265.1 uncultured Alcaligenaceae bacterium | reverse complement strand
GTCAACAGCTGGTCTGGCATATTGAACCCAGTTGGTCATTACTGTATTGGATTTTGCTTACGAGGCCCTGCGCAGTTAAGCGTGAGGCTGACGAGTCAGACCGAGGTACAAGAGGCAACCCTGTCCCCCAGACAGTTTTTGATTATTCCGGCCGATGAAGCGTCGCAGTGGAAGCGTCGTGGTTCGTCAGAAATGCTGATGCTGTATTTGAAGAAGGAGCTCATCGAGGAGGTCAATAAAGAGGTGTTTGGCCGCTCGCGCGTGAACCTTGCTATTCGATTGGGTGCTACAGATCCGTTGTTAGAACAGCTTGCCCTCGCAGTACTAGAGGCTTTGCAACGCCCGAGCCTAGGCGCGACGCCTGCCTTTGTGGAAACATTGACGCACACGTTTGCCGCACAGTTGCTAAAGGCCCACTCGGTCGAAGCTGAACAAGATGCCCCAACCTTAGCTTGTTACGAAAATTTTCGCTCTAACATGGCCCGTGTTCAAGCTTTTATCGATCGCTCTCTAGGTGAAGACTTGTCGCTTGAAGTGATTGCGAACCAGGCAAATATTAGTGTGTGTGGTTTGAAGCGACTGTTTCAGAGATATCACAGCACCTCACCGCATCAATATTTGCTCGAACGTCGCATCGCGAAAGCGGCTAGATTTTTAACGGAAACAGAATTGCCGATAGCAGAGGTGGCCTTAGAAACAGGTTTTTCAAGTCAAAGCCACTTTGCAACAGCGTTTAAAAAGAAAATTGGTTTATCGCCTAAGGCCTATCGTGAGGCAAGGGGTTCGATACTTACTATGAGCCATGGCGCCTTTAATGTTGAGCAAGCTCTTGCTTAAAGGCGCCATCCCGCCCGGGTTGAGGCTAGCACGGTGGGGGTCGACGTGCAGGTACGGCCCCTGCTGGCAATCTTTTAAAGTCGGTCGATGTCCGCATGCTACTTTCAACGCCGGCGGGCGAATACACGGCTAGGATTTTCACAGGCTCCCAACCGTGATTGATTGTCGAGTGAAAAGCTTTTTTAGGAATCGTCACTAAATCCCCGGCGCGGATGGTTTGATATTGTGGCTCGCCTTCGATAAATTCAATCATCATTTCGGCCTCACCTGAAATAACGAAGATTAGTTGATCAGCGTCTAAATGTTGATGACGCATATGACCCTGACCCGGATCAAAATAAATTGAAACGGCACTCATAGAAGAGACGCCAGTGATCGCGGGTTCAGATAAAATTTTTCCGACAACCCAGTCAGAAACAATTGACTCGACCGCGTGTGGGCTGACTGCTACGGGAGGACAATTCATTAATATATTCCTTTGGTGATCAAAAACTTTCGGTGTGAATTATTCATTTGTGTTGGGCTTATCTAGGCTACGCGATCTCGAATAACCTGGGGCACCGGTACGCTATTTTTAAATGAAGACCGAAGCTCTAGTCGGTCAGAATAAACGGCAAGGTTAGGATACGTTTCGCGCCATGGCTTAGCGGGCCAACGCACGGTTAAGTAACGCAGCAAAGTTCCTACCGCAATATCAGCTAGGGTGAACGTATCACCATAACAAAATTCTTTTTCGCCAATCGTTGTTGATAAATATCTAAGCGCGCCGTCAACTTTTCGCTGTTGTCGATCAAACCAAGGTTGGCTTTGTTTGTCAGAATCGCGAGCGATTTCAAAAAACATTTGCACCAAAGCGTCGCAGGCTCCATCGACGATCACTTCAAAGCGCTTAACTTCCAGAATGCCATCGACGTCTTTTGGGAACAAGGGGGTTTCTGGGTGCTTGTATTCAACCCATTCATTGATATACCGCGATTCAAAAACACTCGAACCATCTGGACAAATTAAGACAGGCAGTTTTTCTAGAGGGTTGTAGCGTGGCGTCTGTGTGTCTGAGTTCCAGGGAACTTCAGTAATCAATTCGAACGGAATTCCTTTTTCTGCCAATTGAATTCTGACCTTGCGTGCATAAGGGCTTGGCGTGGCGCTGATAAGTTTATACATATGTCTCCTTTGGTATAGGGGTGTAAAAATCTTCGGCACGATGGCAAGCGACCTGATGGTCGTCTGCCCGGCTGATAAGCGGCGGCGCGACAGAACTACAAATTGGAATTTTGTGCACACACCGCGTATGAAAATGACAGCCATTAGGGCGATCAATTGGGTTAGGGATTTCTCCTTCAACCAACGTGCGACGTCCGCGGCGACGGGTTGGATCGGGCAGAGGGGCTGCATCCAAGAGCGTATGTGTATACGGGTGCAGTGGTTGACTCCAAAGCTTATGACGTGGTGCAAGTTCAACAATACGCCCAAGATACATCACGGCAACTCGGTCGCAAAAATGCTCAACTACTGACAAATCGTGGGAGATAAACAGATACGATAGCCCGAGCTCTTCGCGTAAATTAGCTAAAAGATTCAACACCTGAGCGCGCACGGAGACATCAAGCGCTGAGACGGGCTCGTCACAGATGATTAGCTTGGGGTTCAGTGCGAGCGCTCGCGCGATGCCGATGCGTTGGCGCTGACCGCCTGAAAATTCGTGAGGATGTCGTTGGGCTGCCTCGCTTGGCAGGCCCACCCGCTCTAGTAGCCAACTCACGCGCGCAGCACGGGCACGGGGGTCTTTAACGCCATGAACGATTAACGGCTCTTCGATTGCACGTCCAACGGTGCTGCGGGGATTTAATGACGCATAGGGATCTTGGAAGATCATCTGTATCTCACGGCGCAAGGGCTTGAGCTCTTTATCGTTCAGTCGCGCGAGATTTTTTCCGTTAACGTGAACTGTCCCTGCATCGGGTGAGAGCAATCTGATAATGGTCCGACCAAGTGTGGATTTGCCACAGCCCGATTCACCGACCAAACCCAAGGTTTCACCGCTGCTCAAGCTAAAACTGACATCATCCACGGCATGCACACGCTGACCATCGCTGAGTGTAAAAAACTTCTTTAGCCCGTCAACACGCAATAACGCATCGGTCATGAGGCCTCCAGGGTTGTGGAGCTAAAAGATTGAGAAGGTACGTCAAATAGGCGATGGCATGCCACGAAATGTTGTGATCCAGTCTCTCTAAATGTTGGCAGTTGTTCTTGGCAGATAGGTATGGCCCAGTTGCAGCGGGGTGCAAATCGGCAACCTTGTGGCATCGCATGTAGGGCCGGAACCTGCCCACGAATTTCAGCGAGCCGTTTGCTCACACCCCGCGAGGCCGAGGGTGTGGCTTGAATAAGCCCCTGTGTGTAGGGGTGTTGAGGGCGCTTAAACAAGTCGAATACAGAGGCCTCTTCAATTTTTTTCCCCGCATACATCACGGCTACGCGATCAGCTACTTCCGCCACTACACCAAGATCGTGCGTAATGAGAAGAATAGACATGCCCAAGCGCTCTCTCATCTCAAGCAATAAGTCTAAAATTTGGGCTTGAACAGTGACATCAAGGGCGGTCGTTGGCTCGTCAGCAATCAGCAGTTTGGGTTCGCAGGCAAGCGCCATCGCAATCATGACGCGTTGACGCATGCCACCCGATAGCTCATGTGGGTACTGGGCTAAGCGCTGTTGAGGCGCTGACATGCGTACCAGCTCAAGTAATTCACAGGCTCTTTCCAGTGCTTGCTTGGGGGTATAGCCTCGATGCGCAATGAGCGTTTCGGTGAGCTGTTCGCCGATACTGAGCACGGGGTTGAGCGAGGTCATCGGCTCTTGAAAAATCATTCCAATACCATTGCCACGAACTTGCTGCATTTCTTTGGCGGTGAGTCGTAACAAATCTTGCCCTTGAAATAGCACCTCGCCACCGGCGATTTTTCCGGGTGGGCTCGCAATCAATTGCATGATAGAAAAAGCCGTCACAGATTTACCGCAACCTGACTCACCGACCAGTGCAACAATCTCAGCGTGACCAACGGTCAGTGATACCTCATCAATTGCTTTGACGACTCCTTTAGACGTCTGGAACTGTGTACAGAGATTTTTAACGTCAAGGACTGGAATAGTTTTATTCCGCATTGACGTATTAATTGGCAAGGGCAAGGAGTTATCCATCAGCGATTTTT
>CALCPT010000556.1 GCA_937897265.1 uncultured Alcaligenaceae bacterium | reverse complement strand
CGTTCGAGGTCGCGCTCGCCGCGCGCTTCCTCAATGAAGGCGCGATTTCTTGGATCTATTATGCAGACCGGCTCAACCAGCTGCCGCTCGGGATCATCGGCATTGGCGTCGGCACGGCCATCCTGCCGATCTGACGGCGGTCAGGAGGCGGCGTAGGCCTCGACCTCGTCGATATACGCCGCCTTCTCGGCCGAGGTCAGGAACGCGCCCTCGAAACTGTTGCGCGCGAGCAGGGTGACTTGCGCGCGCGTCAGGCCGACAAACAGTTGGCGTCGCGCTTTGTCATCAAAGGTTTCAAAATCAACCTCAGTGAGTACGATGCCAGCTGCACTTTGGCCTTTAAAGCGATAGACCGAATCCGTTAGTACCGCACCCTTCGTCCACAGAGCATCCCCTGCAGTCGAATATTTGCCGGTAGGGCGGCGCAGGGTGAATTCGCCTAGTTGTGGTGTCTTAATCAAGACTGAGCCGGCTAACCCACGCCAGCTAAGGATCGCAATATCCTCGAGTGCAATGCCCCGCTTGAGTAGGTACTTGACCGCCATTTCGGTGTTATCCAATAACTCCTTGTCATTACCGTAAGTGTAAAAGTTAGGTAACTCGCCGCTGTAGAAAGATCGAGAGATGACTGGTTGCTCGGTCAACCCGAGTGCGTTAATGACCCGGCAGATTTCACCCGGTGTTCGAAAGTTATCTTGGCAGGTGATCGTGACAGCCTCAGGCAAGTCAAACTCGCCGCGGTCATATATCCTTTGAGCGTCATCTCCAAGCAAATAGACTTTGCCTTCGTCAGTTAACTGGGGCATTAGCGATGCCACCCAAGCGGGTTCAAAGTCTTGGACCTCATCAAGCACAATGAGTTGGTACCGATTTTGTAAGCTAGGGTTTGCTTCAATCGCAGCGCCGTAGTGGCTGGCCATACGATCATAAATACCTTGCTCTGTAAAGTTTGGGTCGCCCACCGTCTGCCGATAGTACTCAACACACAGTTCATGAAAATTCGCGACCTTAGTCTTGGCCGGTGCGATGTGCCCAATGTGATCCGCAAGGCTGCGATTGAAACAAACGTATAAACTTTTTAGTGATTTATCTGATGCATCTTCTAGTAATTTCAAAGCAAGCTGTGTTTTACCCGAACCAGCTGTGGCTTGTATTTTGATCACGCCCGAGGGTGCGGTAATACGTGGCGCCCAAGTCGCAAGGCCATCGGCCAAACGCACGGTAGCTGTGCGAACTTGCTCTCCTAGTACGCGCATGTCTAGGGTGACATTAAATTCGCTGCAAAAGAATTTGCGTAAGCGCTCAACCTCAGAAACTGCTTGTTCATCAGCCAACATTTCTTTGACAAGTGTGCCAAGTTGATCAAAGCGCGTTGCATCAATAATGCGCTCTGGCGGAATCTTGATCACATGTTGGTCGCCGATGACGTAGTCGGGCAGTACCAGGCAATTTGTGACATGAGTTCGCAAACCTGCTTTGTTTAGTCGATCGACGACGGCAGCAAATTGCACAGATGTCTGCCGGCCGACATCTTTGGGTCCGTCCTCATACAGTTTGGTCATTTGACCATTGGCGATCGTGACCTCACCCGCTTTGACCTCAACGAGCAAGACGTTACCGAGGGGTGAGAGTACGACAAAGTCGATCTCACCATGTTTGTCTTTATCTTCATGTAGCGAATGCCACGAAATATTATGAAAGATTTCGTAGCCCTTAGGCAGCGACAACTCAAGGCGATAAAGAACATCTAATTCGCGCTCTTTACCGCGACTGTGTTTCGCGTTTGACAGGTCAGGTACGAGGGTGGCCATGAATATTCACCGTGATGAAGGTTCGTTTAAGAATAGCCGCTTTGTCAAAGCGCTGACACCGTTGGCTACGAAAACTCTTTTTTTGAGTGCCTCATCCTATGAGGCACCTGCTCGGTGATACTAACCTCATACCGGTATGAGGACCACACGGCGCTAGCCACAACCCGTGAGGTTGAACGCTTAAATAAAGGCTGGCTGCTCTGAACGACTTACTCAATATTTAAAAGGTGAGCAAAATTCTAAAAAAATCTTTTCTTTGGTTCGTAGTACTTATTGGCGCAAGCGTAGTGACGTTTGGCGCTCAGCGCGTGTCGCCTATGGTGCACGACCCGCAAAGCGCGAGCTGTTGTCAGCAGGCGGGGTTGGTAAACCCAAGTCTGCAGCTGTTTTATTTTGCCTTCGCGACAGAGAGCGTCACCCGTAGCAATGAAGCACAACGGTGGCGTCGAGACTTTGTCTCAGCGCTCGAAAAGCGGCGCGCTAAGCGTCAAGCGCGACTTGCACTCAGGACTGCCACTCAAAGCGTCTTGCCCTTAGCCCTGCTTAGGGCAGGGGCTCGCTAGCCCTTAGTCATTTCAAATCAAAATAGTTTTCAAGATGATTTTTAGTATCACTTGGTGAGCCAGTAGATAGTGCAACATATTTGTCAAAAAGTTAACTATTATTGGTTTAACAAGTGCCCCGAGTGGCGCGACTGGCGGATAAAAAAGAATGGATCGCACCGAACGTTTCTATAAGATTCAAGCCATGCTCATGGCCAAACCCTCGGTCACAATGAAACAGATGCAGGACGCGCTTGAGGTGTCGCGTGCCACGTTAAATCGTGATTTGGCCTACATGCGTGATCGGCTCAATATCCCCTTTGCCTGGGATGCCACACTACGCGGCTATGCCATGACGCGTCAACCAACAGACGGTAAAACCTTTGAGTTGCCAGGGGTGTGGTTTAACCAACAAGAGATTCATTCGCTTTTGACGATGATCGAACTGATCTCAAAGCTCGAGCCCGGTGGCTTGCTGTTGCCGCATGTGGCACCGTTTAAGGCCCGCCTTGAGGGCTTGTTAGACGAGGGCATCGGCAGTTCAAAAGAAGCGATGAACCGTATTCGCATCTTGCCGATGGCACAACGACAGGTTTCGGGCGACTATTTTCAAATGATTGCCCACGCTTTGGTGCAACGCAAACGGCTCGACATCAAACACTTTGCGCGTCAAACAGGGCAGACGACTGAGCGGCAAGTGTCGCCCCAGCGCTTGGTCTATTACCGCGATAATTGGTACATGGATGCCTATTGCCACCTGCGCGAAGGCTTGCGCAGCTTTGCCTTAGATGTGTTGAGCGGTGTCCAACTGGTCGATAAGGCTGCCAAGAGTGTCGCTGAGGCAGAGCTACGCGAAATATTCGAAACCAGTTACGGTATCTTTTCAGGTAAAAATCGCCAAGTCGCTAAACTAAAGTTCACGCCGTTCAGAGCCCAATGGGTCGCTCGAGAGGTGTGGCATCCTGAGCAAGTGGGTGAGGTTCACTCAGACGGCAGCTACACACTCGAGGTGCCCTATGGTGAAGACTGGGAGCTCATCCAAGACATTTTGCGCCAAGGCCACGATGTCGAAGTGATCGCGCCAGCAGCACTTAAAAAGAAAGTTAAAGAGACTGTGCAAAATATTTTGAAGTTGTATGAATAGACAATCTTGCACGATCAAGACACAATAGTTTCAATCTTCGTTAGCCTAATTAATGAATCACAACGCAACACTTTATTACCTACCAGGCCGAGGCGGGCGACTTGACGCTGGGCTTGGTGTGGCCCTTGTTGAGCGTAATTTAGTGGTCTCTGGGCGAGAGACCGTAGCCGAATTTGCAAGCCTAAGTTTTCAAGAACAGATCGAACTTATTGCGCAAGATATTCAAGAAAATTTTTGGTATCCAGAGGCCAAGATCTTAGCAAACTCGTTTGGCGCCTATCTGTTTTTGCATGCACAAACCTTAATGCCTGCTTATATCGGTAAGGTATTGCTGTTATCGCCAATCGTCGGTGAGTTTTCAAATAACGAAACCGGCACGCATTTTGTACCGCCTCGTTCTAGAAAGCTAAAAGAGCTTGCGCAAGCAAAAAAGTATCCAACACCACAGTCGTGTGAAATTCATGTTGGCGAACAAGATTGGCAAAGCAACCCAGAACATGTCAGCGAGTTTGGCAAACTGCTTAATGTTTCAGTCACCGTTGTACCAAGGGCAGGGCATATGCTGCCTAAAGAGTATGTGACGAAGGTGTTAGGTCAGTGGTTAAGTATGCCCCGTCTTGAACGAAACGAAGTCAGTGCCTGAGAAAAAAGATGGACCTGACCTATTTTAAAGAACGCTTTAACAACACCGAGTCAGCGTATCTGCTTGCCAGGCGAGAGAACAACCCCGGCTTGAATCCCTTTGCTCGGCAGGCAATTGAACAAATCATCACTGAGCGCGGCGAGCAGCTGCCTCCGCTGGTTTTTCAAGACAAGGCCGAGTTACAGTCATTTAAAGACTCTAAAGTGTATAAGCTTTGGTGCCTGATCTATGCAATGCCTAAGGTGGTCGCCACGAGTGTTGTACATGCTTGGCGTAGTAAACGTTTGTTCGCAGTGTTACCGATCGGTGCCTTGGTGATGGCCATCGCGCTTAGCGATTTTGCTACCCCACTTAGCACGTTTTTTGAGGATACGACCTCACCAAGGTGGTACGTGCACGGCCTAATTTTTCAAGGTGACTTTGATGATTTTCAAAATCAATTAGCACCCTACAACATCACAGTAATATCTCGTGGCTGTATTGTTGGTGGTGACGAATACAAACAGGATATTGAGAATAATCAACGCGTCTACGAATCTGCTTCAGATGGCTTGAAGCAATTGCTCGGTAAGCCAAGGTCTCAGAGCTAGGATTCTGCTGCTTGCTGACATGCTCAACAATATTAAATTTAGCAAAATACGATTAATTTTTGCGTCTTTATGATTCATCTGAAAAAATGGATTCATGAAGAAAATCATGAACACCCTGTATCTCGTTTTTGCGGCGCTATATCTGCTGGCCGGCCTGTACCTAGTGACGCCGTATGTTGCGGGCTTGGTCGGGGGCGTGGATAAAGGGAAAGCCAATACTCGTGTTCGCAGCACAGCAGCCAACGTGGGCTATGCGCAAGAGCTGCCTGGCGAGCTAGAGCGCGAGACAGATCCAGTGCGCTTGCAGTTGCTACAAAAAGAGTTAGGCCGCTTAAAATAATAATCTCTGCAGTCTCTGATAATCCGGTGAATTGCATCAATCGCAAATACCTGAGAACATACTACTTTAGTATAAAAATTCTGTTGTTGAAACCGACTTGATACGTCAAAAGGGTATGAACGATGGCCACCAAAATCTTTGGCAATATCAACAGCGCACTGAACGCGTTGCAAAGCGGTGAAACACTCGTAGCAAATGGTGATCAGTCGCAACTGAGAAGCGCGAACTTGCTTGAGCGCGCTTCGATCGCCTTTAATCGCAAAGTACTTCACAGAGACCCCCAGTGGCTGCAACAAAACAATGCACAGGTCGGCAAAGCATTGAGGCTTCAAAACCAGTATTGATCACCGCGTCTTGCTTGTTTAAACCTAAGGTGTTCGAAAACCGTTGGTGTAACTCTTGGAGGATGAAGTCTAGAGGCGCTGTGCGATAGGCCTCTTCTGATATTTGCGTCAGAGCAGAGTAGGCTAACAGCGTCATGAATGCACCCGGAACCCCATGACCCGTGCAGTCCCCACACAGAGCGTAGGTTCGAGACCCATATTTTGCGACCCAAAAGAAGTCGCCACCTCGTTTCACAATTGTGAGGTCTGATTCCCGACTGGTCATCCATTGCGCAAATATGAAAGCAGCCTCTGGCTCGGCGCTATTATTTGGAATTCCTAGACCATAACCATCACAACGTGCGGCATAGCGTTGGCCCCGCGGATGCAGCGCATAGCCCACGCGATCAAGAATATGCGCATCGGGAAAGGCGTTGCGAAACTGTCCAAGTACTGAGG
>CALCPT010000555.1 GCA_937897265.1 uncultured Alcaligenaceae bacterium | reverse complement strand
GCAGGGCGAGATTGGTTGGGCGCAGCAGGATGACGGGCGTAAACGCCATCCAACTCAAGACGTAGGCCAGACATTATTTGATCAGACCTGCACTCTTGCCCGCTGACTCTAGGCCCTTATAGTTCTCTGGCGTCGTGGGAATGTACTTGCTGGCGCGATTGAGCGTCAGGATTTCTTTGCCCTCGGGGGTACTCATATCAAGCGCAAGCAAAGCTTTGGTGATTTTTTCACGTAACGCGGCAGGCATATCGGCATGAACCGACCAGTTGTAATTAAAGTAAGGAGGCGTGGTGTAAAAGACGTCTACCTTGCTCGTATCCACCTTTTTTTCATTCACGAATTTTTGCCAAACTGAGATATCTAGCGCTGCGGCATCCACACGACCACTGACAACCGACGCGATTGTGGCATCATGCGCCCCCGAATAAGCGACGCGCTTAAAGTCTCGTTCCGGATTGATCCCCGCATCCAATAAGAAAGAACGCGGCATGAGATGGCCCGAGGTGCTAGATTGCGAACCAAAACTCACTTGCTTGCCCTTGAGATCTGTCAGCTGAGTGATACCTGAATCTTTTTGGGTGATGAAAACCGAGCGAAACTTGGTGTCTTCTTCGCGCTGCGCAATGGGCACCACCCTTCCGCCCGAACGGATTTGAGCCTGCACGTAGGTAAAACCTCCGAACCAGACCAGATCCACTTGCTTGTTGACCATGGCCTCTACCGCTGCGGGGTAATCGTTAACGGGTACGAAGCTAACCGTCATCCCTGTCTCGCGCTCTAGATATTTGGTCAGCGGACCAAATTTGCGCATTTGCTCGGTAGCAGCCTCTTCGGGGATGGTGGTGACTCGTAAAGTTTGCTGCGCCTGAGCGACACCAAAAAACAAGGCCGAACAGGCCAGTAACGCGCCTGAAATCAGGCGCAAATAACGGTTAGAGTTTGAATTAGAGTACACAGCAGTCACCTGAAAACGGTTGAGGTGTATCAGTATAGGAGAGTCTTGGGACGCGACAGCCGATTGACCCTATAACTTTTTGAAAATGCTGCAGCACAGCAACGCGCACATCAGGTGAAAATCGTTCATCCTCCCATCTGGCTCAGACCGATACATCGTCATCGGCGACATCGCGATGCGATTACGTAGCGTGACACCCTTGAGCGTATAGGGTGTGAATAAATCAGGCACGGGCGAGCTTCCTTGGCTGTTGCATCTTTTGATCGCAGGGGACACGTAAATCGCGTCGCTGAAACGACAACATGGTAATTGATTAGTTATCTCGGTACTTTGATGCGAAACCAATGGAGGCAGATTAGGCAGGGCTTTGCGTAGATTTAAATGCAAACGAGCCCTGATTAACCGAACATTAGCTGATCGTGTCAGGCACTGGGATGGCCCTAGTACTATTTAGAGGCTATGCTATAAATCAGATTACAAAAGATGCAAAATAAGAATTAAAAAAGTTGGAGCTCATCATGTACCGCTTAGCCCTTTTCGGTCTTTTAATTGCGATCACCAGCTTTGGAGCAACAGAATCAGGCGCTCAAAGTTTTCCTAGTAAATCAGTACGTCTCATTGTGCCGTTTCCACCAGGGGGTCCTGCTGACGTGCTGGGCCGCCTTTACGCCGAGAAGCTTTCGGCCGCATGGAGTCAACCTGTGGTCGTCGAAAATCGTGCCGGCGCTGCCGGCAATATCGGTTCAGACCTGACTGCGAAGGCTATTCCGGATGGATACACCCTGTTATTGATCGCGAGCAGCCACGTCATTAATAGTGCGTTGTATGACAAACTTCCTTACGATCCGATTAAAGACCTTACGCCCCTCTCACAGGTCGCGTATTACTCTCTGGTGTTAGTTGCGCACCCGTCGGTGCCTGCCCAGTCACTGAAGGAGCTTGTCGCCTTCGCCAAAGCGCAACCGGGAAAACTTGCTTTGGTCTCCGCTGGAAACGGTACTCCCACACACCTCACCGCGGAGCTATTTCGCACCGCCGCGCAAATCGACTTCTTGCATGTTCCGTATAAAGGGGCTGCGCCCGCAACCAATGATCTCCTCGCTGGTCAAGGTCAGTTAATGTTTAACAACCCGGTATCGGCGTTACCCCATGTCACAGCAGGTAAGCTCAAAGCGCTAGCCGTCACAGGCACACAAAGATCGGCACTTGCTCCAGAGATCCCAACGATCGCTGAATCGGGCTACCCCGGCTTTGAAGCGGGCACATGGTACGCGTTTTTGGCGCCAGCTGGATTGCCGCCCGAGATTTCAAAAAAATTATCAATGGATATCGTTGCAATCACAAAGCAAGACGATCTCAAGGCTCGATTCGCAAAAATGGGCATTGAAGCCTTGGGTGGTACACCCGAGCAGTTAAGTGAGGTGATGCAAGCCGACTTGGTCAAATGGTCGGCTGTGATTCGCAACGCAAATATTAAGCCTGACTAGGTCGCGGCCCGCGACACCACACAAACTTTAAACATTTTTATCACGCAAGGACTGTCATGCCATTTTTAAAACGCGCTGGTCACCCTGCCATTCACTATGAGCTCGATGACTTTACCGATCCGTGGCGTCAAGCGCCTTATTTAATTTTGCAACATGGCTATGGCCGCTCAAGCGAATTTTGGAGACCATGGGTACCATACTTAGCGCGTTTTTTTAAGGTCGTACGTCCGGATCTACGTGGTCTGGGCCAGTCTGAAATCCCTGGAGATTTAGATTCGGACATCACACCCCAACACTACGTGGGCGACCTCGTCGCGCTAATACAAAGCCTAGGTGGAGCCCCCGTGCACTACTGCGGCGAATCAGTAGCCGGTATTATTGGCATGGCACTTGCAGCCGAGCACCCCGACCTGCTCCGCACGCTATCGTTGGTCGCTGCACCCACGCACATTAATCCTGATACGCAAAAGGCCTTCGCCTTTGGTTACCCAACTTGGCAGGAGGCTTTAAGCACCCTGGGTTCGCGTGGTTGGGCCGACGCTGCAAACAGCGCAACCCGGTTTGGACCGGGGACTGACGTCGGCTTATTAAAGTGGTATGCCGATGAAATGGGAAAATCAAACGTTAACGTATTAATCCGCATGTCACGTATCGCATCCGTCATAGATGCGACGCCCTACCTAAGCCGTATCACAACTCCGACACTTGGCTTGTACCCTGCGAAGGCGCCCGTGACAATCCAAACACAAGAGCAAGTCATCCGCCAGCACATCA
>CALCPT010000554.1 GCA_937897265.1 uncultured Alcaligenaceae bacterium | reverse complement strand
CGAGTGCCTCGTTTACGGCCGATGAGCTTAGCCGTTATGTGCAAGCGTTGGCGGCCTTAGCCGCTAACCAAAAAGACCCCGTCGCAGTGCAAGGTTTGTATGCCGAAGCCTTCGAGGCGTTTCAGCGGCAAAATTCAACTGTTGTGCAAAAGACCTTGGCACGCGCCTCGGCTCGCGTCTTGATCAACAATAAAGACGCCGGCGAAGCCATTCAAAAACTACAAATGCTTGAGCGCCAGCGCGACTTAGACAAAACCCAACTGGCGAGCGAGACGAGCTTGGCCGATGATCAGCGCAGCAAACTGGTTGAAGATGGATTGCTCGCAAAAATCAAAGAGAAAGAGCAACAAATCCAAGCCTTGTTAGAGCAGGTTGAAAAATTAAGCCCAGAATATGTTGAGCTGACACGCGTACGTCGTGTCAAGCTTGAACAGCTACAAAGCTATCTCACCCCGAATGAGGGAGTCGCGATTTTTTTGTTAGGTAATTCTTCAGGCTTTGTGCAGTTGATACGTCGCGATTCGGTCACGATTGCGCCCGTCACGAAAACTGTTGAACAGATTTTTGAAGAGATCAAAACCTTGCGCCTGGGTTTGAGTGTCGAGCAGGGCGCTGTGCAAGCGTTTGATGTCAATAAATCCTTCGCACTTTATCAAAGCTTGCTGGGTGGGGTCGACAAAAATCTGGTTGGGCTCGACCACTTGATTGTAGTGCCGTCTCGGTCACTCGCGAGCTTACCTTTCAGTGTCTTGGTGACGGCACAACCAAACGCTGCTGATTACTCCAATACCGCTTGGTTGGTGAAGCGTGTTGCCTTAACCCATTCGCCGTCGCTGTTGTCGTTTTACGATAAACGCTCAACTGTTCCCATACATCAAGCCACACGTATGTTTTTGGGCTTTGGTAACCCAACCCTCGGCCCGTCATCAGCGCCAACTAAAAATGTACGTTTGGTAAATGCCGTGGCGACTACGCCGACCAGTGCGCCTGCGCAATCTGTGAAGCCGACCGCCACTGCGGCACAGGCTAACGCCCAGACTGCTACCGCTAAACCGCCTGCCTTTGCCGCGGTGACTTGCCGTGATGGTGGTCCCATCCCACGCAATATTTTGACGGATATGCCTTCGTTGCCTGACACGCAAGCAGAGCTTCAGACCGTAGCAAACTTTCTGAAAGGATCTGGTCCTGCAGAGTTTTTTGTGGGTGCGCAGGCAACCGAAGCCCGCTTGCGTAGTATTCGGTTAAGCGATTATCGCGTGCTGTATTTTGCAACGCATGGTTTATTACCGGGTGAGTTGCGCTGTCAGTCTGAACCCGCCTTGGTGTTGTCACCACCGGCCGTAGCGGCTGTCACAAAAATCGAAGATGGCTTGTTAGACGCCAGTGAGATTTCACAGCTGAAACTAAATGCTGATTTGGTCGTGTTGTCGGCCTGTAACACTGCGGGCGGTGGCGATAAGTTTGGAGGCGAAGCCTTAACAGGGTTGGCAGAGGCGTTCTTTTTTGCTGGTGCCCGTAATCTGCTTGTCACGCACTGGAGTGTGCCGTCTGAGGCGACGACAAGTTTGATGGGCAGAGTATTTGCAAGTTTAGGCCCCGATATGACACGCAGCAGTGCGCGCGCCTTGCAGCAGGCTCAGATTCAAATGCTGGGCATGCCCGCCACCGCACATCCGGTTTTTTGGGGTGCCTTTGTGCTACTGGGTGATGGGGCCGAGGAGGGCGCAGGGACTGTGAAGAAGATATGAATCACCGCGCCATTGCGAATAGACCGGTACACAGCTTGATCGTGTCTCGGGCCAACAACACAGATCTAGTGCAAACGTTATTTGCAGCGCTTTTACTGTTGACATCGGTGTTGTTAGGCACACCCGTTCAAGCCGAGGCCCTTATTGTCATGGAAGCGCGCGGCGTCAATTTAAAGGCAGGTGCGCAAATTGATGGCGATCAAGTCTTGACGCTGAAAGAGGGCGAGCGTCTGACGTTAATTCGTTCGGACGGCACGGTCTTGACGCTGCGCGGTCCGTTTAGCAAGACCCCTGCGCCGCCAACTGCAGTAGCATCTGATCCTAAACAAGCACTTGCGGCGCTTGTGAATACGCGTGCTGCACGGACCAGTTCAGTGGGAGTGATTCGGGCTGGCGAAGAAGTGATGCCTTTGCCTGAACCCTGGTTGGTCGATCTCAGCCGCTCAGGTATGCGTTGCATGATCGAAGATCAAACGGTGACATTTTGGCGGCCGGATGGCAGCCAAGAGGCTCGCTTTACTCTGGTGCCATCAGACCGTTCGTACAAGGCCGACTTTATCTGGCCTCGAGGTACGGTGCGTCTGCCAGCCAGCAAACTTGAATTCAAAAACGAGTTCAATTTCTTTACGATTCAGCAAGCCGACCAAGAATTCGCCTTGCAGTTGATGAAGATCCCTAGAGCCATCGCCGACGGTAATCGGGTGATCTTGATCGCGTGGTTGTTAGAAAAGGGCTGTACCCAGCAGGCGGATGCCTTAATGCGGCAATTGGGCGCGCCGACGCCATGAGTGTGATGACACGCGAAACCAAAGAGTGGCTATCAGCCTTTGCTGCTGCGGCGTTGGCGATGGCCTTGGCGTTAGCCGGCGTACAGTATTTGAGTTTTTTAAAGAATCTAGACAATATCTCGAAAGATATTCGTATTGCAGCGTTTCAGCCCGCAATGCCACAAGCAAAAGATGTTGTCATTGTGGCAATCAACGAGGGCACGCTAGCTCAGTTCGTGTATCGGTCACCAGTTGATCGTGAGTTTTTAGCAAACTTGCTGAAGACCTTAGAGAAAAAGGGCCCAAAGGTTATTGGGCTCGACATTTTGTTCGATCAGGCAACAGAGCCTGACAAAGATGAGTTGCTGAAAGAGACCTTGCGCTCGGTGAAGACTCCTCTCGTCGTCAGTTATAGCAACCTGTCGAATGTGGTGACAGAGGATCAGCTTGAGTATCTCAATGCCTTTGTGCCAAAACAACAACGGGCTGCAGCAAATTTGGCAAAAGATCCGCTCGACGGCTCGGTTCGTTGGATGTACCCGGGTGAAAGTGATGCTGAAGAGCCTAAAGGTTTTGTCCGTAAAGTAGCCGAAGTCTTAGACATCGCGACACCAAAGCGCTTGGTCGAGATCGCCTGGCGGGCGACGCCCGATAGCGAGACCGGTTCGTTTGCCGTGTATCCCGCGCACGCCTTGGCGGTGTTGCCAGACGCTTGGTTTAAAGACAAGGTCGTGCTGATTGGTGCGGTGCTGTCGATTACAGATCGTCACGAAACGCCTCTGGCCGTGATAGACGGGGATGGCGAACGAGGCTCAATGCCTGGGGTCATGATTCACGCGCATGCTTTGTCACAAATTCTGGATGCACGGCCTGAGCCAGGCTTTCAGGTGATGGGCTCACATCTGTTGGTGTTGTTTGCGGCAGCGTTGGGGACTGCAATCGGTTTACTGAAAAAGGGCATTATCTTTAACGTAGTGGCCAGTCTTGTGTTGGTGGTGTGCGGCTGGGTAGGCGCCATGTTGGGCCATCGTGTTGGTTTGCCGCTGGTGCCCTTAGTTGCCCCGACCTTAGCGCTTGGCCTGTCCGTATGGTTTATGGACATGCTGATTGGAAAAGCCGAACGCAAGCAAAAGCAATTTGTACAGGGTGCGTTCTCGCGCTATGTATCGCCTGAGGTGGTTAAGCAGTTGATGGATCATCCCGAGGCACTCAGTATTTCAGGGTCTAAGCGCGAAGTCAGTTTCATTTTTACTGATATCGCAGGCTTCACGACTATGTCCGAGACGCTGAGCTCTGAACAGCTCTCTGAAGTGCTCAACGACTATTTGGATGGGGCTTGCCAAATTATCTTGGGTTTTGAGGGAACCGTTGATAAGTTCATCGGCGATGCCATCATGACCATTTTTAACGCTCCGCTTGAGCAAGCCGATCACGCGACCCGCGCCGTAGAGTGCGCCTTAGCGTTAGATGTGTATGCCGAGACGTTCAGGAAAAAACAAAATGCCTTAGGCATACCGATTGGTGAAACACGTATTGGTGTGCACACTGGGTTCGCGACAATTGGTAATTTCGGTTCGCAATCGCGTATGGATTACACCGCCCTAGGGGATACGGTGAACACGGCGGCACGTACAGAAGGCGTCAATAAATATTTTGGTACGCGTGTGTGTTGTACCCAACAAACGGTGCAGCAAGCACCTGAGCAACGGTTTCGAAAAATTGGTGATGTGGTGCTCAAAGGCAAGGTTGAAGCGGTCGGGTTGTTTTTGCCAGTGACGCGAGAGGAGTTTGAGTCACACTTAAATGCTAACTATCAGGTGTTTTATTCGATCTTGCAACAAACGGATGCCGCTGGAGTCATGACGCCTGAAGCTCAAGCGGCGGCGCAGGCGCTGGCAGAGCGTTACCCGGCCGATCCCCTGTATCAATTTCACCTTCAACGCTTACGCGCTGGGGTGTTTGGGGTTGTGATTCGTATGGAAGATAAATGATGGCTGGCAGAACGTTAAGTCCTTCGTTTTGCTGGCTGAGATTGCAAATCTATTTGCTTGTGACTGCGTTGTTGAGTGTGCCAGTTCACGCAGCAACGCCGCATCTCGAGGCGGGTGTGCAAGCGGTGCGAGAGTCTCAAATGGACGTCGCAGCGCAGCAGCAATTGCAGAACAGTCAATTGAATCAGTCGAATGCTACCCCCCAAGGCTTTAATTTGCAGATGCAGCGTACTGATAAAACGCCCATCAAAAAATCGCTGGATGACTTACAGTTCAATGTCAACGAAGTTGATTTCGACGGCAATGCAGTGTTCTCGGATGCCGCGTTGCAAGAGTACTTTGCGACATATATCAATCGACCCGTCTCGTTGCCTGAGTTGAACGAGGTCATTGAAACGATCGAAGATAAATACAAACAAGCGGGCTATTTTTTAAGTCGTGTGTATATTCCTCCGCAAACACTTGAAAACGGTGTTCTCAAGGTCAAGGTGATCGAGGGCTACCTCAGTGAGCTGTTTGTCGAAGGTGGTACTGCCGGAAATCGCGCCAAGATCGATGAACTGACCGCGGGGCTTGTCAACAAGAAGCCACTAGATTTGCCAAGCGTTGAAAAAGCGATTCGAACCCTCAATGCGTTTCCGTCCACGACAGTCAACGCTGTCCTTCGGCAAGGTGCTGAAGTTGGTTCGTCTGAAATGGTGCTAAATGTTAGCCAGTTGCCTGATTATTACTCGTTATCGGTTAACAACTTTAATGCACCTGCAGTTGGTACATGGGGGGCCTCGTTTGCTGGCACTGTCAATCGTCTGTTTGATGTTGATAATCAATTAAGTTTTAGTACCAGTGCTTCGTTAGGTTCGGGTTCAGTCGAAGACTTTAAAAGAATGCTGTCGTTTTCAGCGAAGTATTCGCAGCCGATT
>CALCPT010000553.1 GCA_937897265.1 uncultured Alcaligenaceae bacterium | reverse complement strand
CACCCAAAGGCGAAATCGCTGGCCGCGTGTTGTTGGTGGACGACTTGGCTGACACCGGCCACACCTTGAAGGCTGTGGTGGACCAACTCAAAAACAACTACCAGCCTATTACCGAGTTGCGCACCGCCGTGATTTGGACCAAAGGCGTGTCTGCTTTTCAACCTGATTTCTCGGTGGACTACTTGCCCACCAACCCATGGATTCACCAACCCTTCGAGCACTACGACAGCATTACGCTGCCTGAGTTGGTCGAAAAGTGGTCCGCTACACCCAACAAATAGCGTATTTGTGCTATTATCGAGGGCTGTGCAAAGAGAGTATTGCTCAAATACTGCTTTCGTTCGCTGTTTAACTCACTTTTTTACGTCACGCACCCTATGCCTATCGTTCGTCTGAAAGAAAACGAGCCCTTTGAAGCCGCACTGCGTCGCTTCAAGCGCACAATCGAAAAAACCGGTCTGTTGACCGAATTGCGCGCACGCGAATTCTATGAAAAGCCAACAGCTGAGCGTAAGCGTAAGCAAGCCGCTGCCGTTAAGCGCCATTACAAGCGCATCCGCAGTCAGCAATTGCCTCCACGCATGTATTGATCTTTGGCGGCGGTGGCGTACTCGCTGTGCGTCAGCTTTGCGCTTAAGTGCGTATAAGTGCGCCCATTGTTCGCCTCTTGTTCACCTCATTCGTACGGTCTGATCGGTGATCCCAGATTCCTTTATCCAGGATCTCCTTGCCCGCGTTGATGTTGCGGATGTCGTCGGCCAGTACGTTCAGTTAAGAAAGGGTGGCGTCAACCTGCTTGGGTTGTGCCCCTTTCATAACGAAAAATCTCCCTCCTTTACTGTCAGTCCGACAAAACAGTTTTATCACTGCTTTGGCTGTGGTGCGCATGGCAGCGCGATTACCTTTCTGATTGAACATACCGGGGCGAGCTTCCCTGAGGCCGTTCGAACGCTCGCCTCTGCGGTGGGGATGTCTGTCCCTGAAGAAAACCGCTCTCCCGGTCAGAAGGCTGCAACGGCGCGTCGGCGCGAAGAGGTGTCTGCGCACACCAAGGTGCTTGAAACGGCTCAAACTCATTACCTAGCCCAGTTACGCGAAACTCCAGCTGCGATCCGCTACTTAAAACAGCGAGGGCTCACCGGCGAAATTGCCAAAGAGTTTGGGCTTGGCTGGGCCGGTTCAGATCGGCAGGCATTGGCCAAAGTCTTTACGCGCTACGACGACGCGCTTTTGGTTGAATCTGGTTTAGTGATCGAAGCTGAAGATGGCCGGCGCTACGACCGTTTTCGCGAACGGGTGATGTTTCCTATTCGAAATGTCAAAGGTGAGATCGTTGGTTTTGGTGGTCGAATTATTGGCAAAGGTGAGCCGAAGTATCTAAACTCGCCCGAAACCCCCGTGTTTTCAAAAGGTAATGAGCTGTATGGCTTGTTTGAAGGGCGCTCGGCGATTCGCTCTGAAGGCTGTGTAATCGTTGTTGAGGGTTACATGGACGTGGTGGGTCTGGCGCAGTTGGGTGTGCGCAATGCGGTTGCCACCTTGGGTACCGCGACGACCCCGGTTCATATTCAAAAGTTACTGCGCTCAAGCGACAAGATTATTTTTAGTTTTGATGGTGATGGTGCAGGGCGACGTGCTGCTTGGCGTGCGCTGCAATCATGCTTGCCATTATTGCGCGATGATATTTCTATCCGGTTTTTATTTTTACCGGCAGAGCATGATCCTGATAGTTATATCCGGCAATTCGGTGAAGAAGCCTTTCGGGCTTGCTTGGCTGAGTCCGATGCGTTGTCCACTTTTTTCTTAAACGAACTCGCGTCGCGTCATGCGTTGAAAGAGGTTGAGGGGCGGTCGGCTTTGGTGCACGAGGCAAGGCCTTTGCTTGCCTTAATCCCGCAAATCACTCTTAAGGTGCAGCTGCAAAATGAGTTTGCCCGCTTGGTACAGCTAACGCCTGAAGAGCTCGCTGCCCTGCTTGAAAAAGAAGTGACTCCCGCGTTAACCGGGCTGCCTGCTGCGGGTCGAGGTGCAAGTGGGGCGTCGGGTGCGGGGTCAAATGCCGTGGCAGGTGCCCAGCGCCGTGGTGCCGGCTTGACCTCTCGAACGGGTGGCGGGGCAGGTACGGGGGTTAGCGCAGCAACTGGCGAGCAGGGCTTCGGTGCGCCGGAGGGTGGAGCTTACGGCCCCTCGGCTAGCTACGATGCGCCGGGCGACGAGCACGCGTTTCAGAGTTATGACGACCTACCAGGCGGGTTCGAGCCAAACCGCAGCGGCGAACGTTTTGCCGCTCGTAAACCGGCACAACGCGTCGATCGTCGAGCTGTCGCCCCAATGGCCAAGCGCCTGTTGAGATTATTGCTGACTCATCCTGAGCTCGTTGACGTGATGGGCGAGCAACAGCTTGAACTTCTTGAACGTGGCCCCCATCTTGAGATGGTGAGAGAGTTGATTGTGCTGGCGCAGGCTAGTGGCGCCCGCCATGTGGGGGCGCTTATTCAGGCCTCTGACCCCGGGGCTGATTTAGGGATACTCATGGCGTCGGTTGCTGCAGACCTGATGGCTCAGGATCCCTTGCCCAATCCTCAAGGTGAATGGGAAGACGCTTTGCGTCGGATTGAAGTCGAGAGCTTAAAAAGTGAGCAAGAAGCACTGATTGCGGGGGGGTTAAATAATTTGCAATCACAGCAAAATTATCGGGAACTTTCTTCTCGGATCACCCGTCTAATTGGGGTAATCGAAGCCAGCAAAGCCCGCTGATTTGGTTAAAATAGAGGTATACGCAGCCCAAGCGTTTGTTGGGCAAGCTCGTGCTAGCAGGCACATTCCATACAAAAGAGCACACTAATGACTCGATCCGTCGGCATCAAAAAAACCATGGCAGCCGCATCGCCCAAGCCCAAAGCTGCTGTCAAGCCAACGGCCAAATCTAGCTCTAAGTCTGCCTCAGTATCGGCCAAGACAAGCTCTAAGCCTGTTGCTAAGCCAACCGCTAAATCCGCTGCAAAGCCGGCAGTCAAGGCAGTCACTAAAACTGCCCCAACGTCGGCTAAAAATAGTAAATCTGCGGCTAAACCACCCGCTAAAGCGGGGCTGGCTTCCGGAAAGCCCGCCGTGGTTAAGTCTGTTTCAAAATCCGCAGCAAAAACTGCAGCTCAATCAGTCAAGGAATCAATGAAGTCGGCTTCACCTAGCAAATCCAAAGTGCCTACCCAGGCGGCCCCCGCAAAAGCGGCCGCAAAACCCGCAACAAAGGTTGTCTCTAAAGCATCTGATAAAGCCCCCGCTGTAACCGCCAAAACTGTTGGCGCAAAAGATTCTGCTGCAAAGGTGGCGTCTGCTAAAGCCGCACCCGCGAAGGTTGCTCCTGCAAAAGCGGCTGTACCTGCAAAGGCCGCGACTGGCAAAGCCGCGTCTGGTAAGCCGCTTGGCGCGCTGCCGGCAAAAGCACCGCCACCTGAGCCGGTTTCGGCCAAGGCGCCTGGTAAGGTCGATGTCTCTAAACCGCCACCACCTGAAGATGATGGTGATGGTCCTCCTAAAAAGATTTCAGGTCGCCCACCAGGCGGTACTGGTCGGCGTCCAGGTCGTCCGTCAAAAAATCCAAATAACAACAGCGACAGCGAGTTTGGTGATTCGGGCGATGGTGAACACGAAGCCGAGGTTCTGCCTGACCTGAAACCAGTTAAGCGCGGCAAGCGCGTTAAAGGCGAGGGCAAAGATCTAATCGCTCGCGGCCCGGTTACGCCTGAAGAATACGAAGCACGTCGCAATCGACTGAAGTTACTGATCAAGCTTGGTAAAGATCGTGGTTACCTGACCTATGGCGAAATCAATGACCATCTGCCCGATGACTTGGTTGACGCCGAGGCGATCGACGGCATTATCAGCACCTTTAGCGACATGGGGATTGCGGTCTACGACCAGGCCCCTGACGCTGAATCGTTGCTGCTTGGTGAAAACGCACCGGTTGCCACCTCGGATGACGACGTTGAAGACGAGGCCGAAGCCGCGTTAACAACCGTTGATTCAGACTTTGGTCGCACCACCGATCCCGTGCGTATGTACATGCGCGAAATGGGTACAGTTGAACTCTTGACTCGCGAGGGCGAAATTGAAATCGCCAAGCGTATCGAGGGCGGTTTGAAAGACATGGTGAAAGCCATTTCAGCATGCCCCACCACCATCAATGAAATCTTGAATCACGTGCAACGCGTTCGCGATGCGCAAGCCCAAATCGATGAAGTGATCGATGGCTTGGTCGATGATGATGGCGAAGAATACGCTGGTGCTGGCGTTGCTGACGAAGCCGAAGAAGACGGCCCTGCCGGTGGCATGAGCAGCAAGCAAGTTGAAGATCTACGCATCAAAGGCATGGCCAAGTTTGACATCGTGGGCGTGCAATTTACAAAAATGCGTGCCGCTTACGAAAAAGATGGCTATCGCTCTAAGCCTTACATGGCTTCACAAGAGCTCATTCAAAACGAACTCATGGGTATCCGCTTTACCGCCAAAATGGTAGAGCGTTTAGCCGATACCTTGCGTCAGCAGGTTGAAGAAGTTCGCAAAATTGAGCGCGCTGTCTTGCACACCTGCGTTGAGCGTGCCGGTATGCCGCGTGCGCACTTTATTAAGGTGTTTCCGGGTAACGAAACAAACCTTGAGTGGGTGCTTGGCGAAATCGCCAGCGGTGCCGATTACGCACACACGCTCACGCGTCATGTGCCGGCCGTGCAAGAGCTTCAGCAAAAGTTAATCGATCTGCAAGTGCGCGTGGTGTTGCCGCTGAAAGATTTGAAAGACGTCAACAAAAAGATGGCTACCGGCGAAGCCAAGGCTCGTAAAGCCAAACGCGAAATGACCGAAGCCAACTTGCGCTTGGTGATTTCGATCGCTAAAAAATACACCAACCGTGGCTTGCAATTCTTGGATCTGATCCAAGAGGGCAACATTGGTTTGATGAAAGCGGTGGATAAGTTTGAATATCGCCGTGGTTATAAGTTTTCAACCTATGCAACTTGGTGGATTCGTCAGGCGATTACGCGTTCAATCGCCGATCAGGCCCGTACGATTCGTATCCCTGTGCATATGATTGAAACGATTAACAAAATGAATCGTATTAGTCGTCAGATTTTGCAAGAGACCGGTGCCGAGCCTGATCCTGCAACGCTGGCTTCAAAAATGGATATGCCCGAAGACAAGATTCGCAAGATCTTGAAAATCGCCAAAGAACCAATCTCGATGGAAACCCCAATCGGTGATGATGATGATTCACACCTGGGCGACTTTATCGAAGACAACGCAACTTTGGCTCCGGCTGAAGCTGCGCTGCATGGTTCGATGCGCGATGTTGTCAAAGAGGTGCTTGATTCGTTAACACCACGCGAAGCGAAAGTACTTCGTATGCGTTTTGGTATCGAGATGA
>CALCPT010000552.1 GCA_937897265.1 uncultured Alcaligenaceae bacterium | reverse complement strand
TACAAACCGCTTTAAAAATGGAGTCTATCGCTGAACCTTATATCAAAAGAAGAGCTGTTCGCCACCTTGAAAAAGGCAGAATCGTTATTTTTGGTGCAGGTACAGGGAACCCTTACTTTACAACGGATTCTACTGCCTCCCTTCGAGCAATTGAAATTGAAGCCGATGTAGTTTTGAAAGGAACACGTGTGGATGGTGTCTATACGGCTGATCCAGAAAAAGATCCTACCGCCACAAGATATACCCATTTGAGCTTTTCTGAGGCCATTGGTAAAGGGTTAAAAATCATGGATACCACGGCATTTACTTTATGCCAAGAAAATAATTTACCGATCATCGTATTTAACATGAACAAAGACGGAAACTTGTGCGACCTCGTTTCTGGAAAAGATGTAGGAACCTTAATCAGTTAATAAGCGATCAAAATTAATGGAGGAGTTAGAATTTTATATTGAAGCTGGACAAGAAACTATGGAAGGTGCTATCAAGCACTTAAACATTGAACTTTCAAAAATCAGAGCCGGTAAAGCTAGTACTAGTATGTTAGATGGTTTAATGATCGAGTATTATGGTGTTCCTACCCCTATCACAGGTGCAGCATCCATTACAACTCCAGATGCTAGAACCATTGCGATCAAACCATTTGAAAAGGGCATATTTGGAGAAATTGAAAAGTCGATTCGTAATTCAAACTTAGGTTTAAACCCTATGAACGATGGTGAATTAATCCGTTTATCCATTCCTCCTTTGACAGAAGAGCGTAGAAGAGATTTAGTAAAAAGAGTGAAACAAGAAATAGAAACTGCCAAAATCAATATCCGTAACGCCCGCCAAGATGCTAATAATAGCATTAAAAAATTAAAAGGAGAAGGCGTTGCCGAAGATGACATCAAAGCTTCAGAAGATCGTATTCAGAAATTAACGGATGCTTTTGTAGCAAAAATTGATCAAATCTTTTTGGATAAAGAAAAAGACATCATGTCTGTTTAAAATCATACCCTTGTCCCGTCCTAAAATAGGTTGACAGTTTTAGCTCATAGTTACTTTCGACACGCAGTAACCGCTGGTTTTTAATTTTTCAAACGCATATTTCTCGTTTGACAGGACAGTTCTCTCCTACTCTATTTGGGGGTTTCTGCTCTCACAGTGGGTTTGCGACAAATTCTATGCGTGGTAGTTTCGCAACTTTATTCCGACATTCAAATTATTTCTGCACTCATTTGCTTTTTTAGATTTTTCCATGCAAATTTACTTTCAGCAATCAAGTTTGTTGGGTGGGTTCGTTGGCGTGCTTGGTGTCTCGCGACACCAAATCAGAGCGGTCGCAAAGTCAGTTTAGTCCAACTCTATGCAAGTGCGTAAACGCTTTAAAATCAATTAGTTAATGTTACCCTGCGCAGCCCGGCGCTGACACGCGAGCAACGTGATGTCATCCGACGGCATTGCACCGCTGGCGGCGTACGTGCGCTCGCGCGGCCTCGGCTTCGCCATGGCCAAGGCGCTGAAAGCCAGGGGCTTCAAGTTCTGCGGCCCGGTGATCGTCTACGCCTTCATGCAGGCCACCGGCATGGTCAACGACCACCACACCGGCTGCTTTCGCCACGATCCCATCAAGGCTATGGGCAAGGTGAAATGAGCGCCGGACCCGACATGATGCTGGAACAGGCCCATGCCCTGCATGGCCTGGTCTGCGGCGTCGACGAGGCCGGCCGCGGGCCCTGGGCCGGGCCGGTCAGCGCTGGGGCCGTCATCCTGAACCCGAAGAAAATCCCCAAGTGTCTCGACGACTCCAAGAAGCTCAGCCCGGCCAAACGGGAGCGTCTGTACGACGAAATCCGGGTAGTACCCGAGCTTCGCGAGCCTATATTCGCTCGCGGCCTGTTGCTCCTGCGCATCGATCGACGCAAGTTCAGGCTGCTCATCAATGTTCACATCGTGCAAACCCGAGTCTTCATCGGGAAAGGTCACAACAACAGCTCCCACCCCCTCCTCCGGAGCTCGCCCCCGCAGCTCATTCATTCCC
>CALCPT010000551.1 GCA_937897265.1 uncultured Alcaligenaceae bacterium | reverse complement strand
CCTGGCCCAAGCCGACTACCCTAACAAACTGGTACGCATCATCTTGCCCTACGCACCGGGTGGTACGACTGACATGGTTGCACGCGCGGTCGCGCAACAGCTTGCGGTCAAATGGGGTCAGTCGGTCATCGTCGAAAATCGACCCGGCGGTAATGGCAATATCGGCACAGCCGAGGCGGCGCGCGCAACCCCCGATGGCTACACACTGCTGATGGCAACTTCAAGTCACGCCATCAACGCGTCACTTTATAAGGGCTTGTCGTTTAACTTTGCCAAAGACTTTACGCCGCTCTCCAATTTAGCGTTTGCGCCCTTGCTGTTAGTGGTCAACCCCTCACTAAAAGCCAACACCGTTAAAGAGTTCGCCGAGTATGTCCGGCAAAATCCTCAAAAATTAAATTACGGCTCGGGTGGTGTCGGTACGGCGGCTCACTTAGCCGGCGAATTGTTTAATTCAGAACTCGGTGCGCAAATGACGCACGTCGCTTACAAAGGTGGCACGCTAGCGACTAACGACCTTGTTGGTGGTCAAATTCAGTTAATGTTTGCTAACTTGCCCGAAGCGATTGCTCAGGTTAAAGGCGCGCGCCTGAAGGCGATCGCCGTCACAGGCGAGGCGCGCAACCCGCAGGCGCCTGAGGTACCGACCTTTGCTGAAAGTGGTTATCCGCAAATTAATTTGAAATCATGGTTTGGTCTCTTTGCGATTACCGGCACCCCACCCGCGATCGTAGCAAAGCTGAGCAGCGACATTGCAGCCGTCGTCGCACAACCTGATATCCAAAATAAGTTTCGCGAATTTGGCACCGAACCAATCGGCAACAGTCAGACGGCCTTTCAAGCTTTCTTGGTCAGCGATTTGCCGATGTGGGCGAAGTTGGTGCAACAGTCTGGCGCTAAAGCTGAGTAGCAGATTCCAAGACACTCAAATAGCCGTGACTGACAGACGCTAGTCACGGCGGCTGACAAACTCGAGCAACTGTTACCAACAGCGTCTAGTAACAGTTGCTTACAGAGTTTTACAAATTGTGGCTTGAACTGCGCGCTTCGCAAAAACTAAAATGACTCGGTTCATTCACCGGAGTCATTCATGGAGGCTCGTATCGTTCGGCTAGAAACACTCATCCCAAATTTGGCCACCAAGCAAGACATATCGCTTTTAGAATGCGGCCTGTCAAAGTTAGAAGGCAAAATCTATCATCTTGAAGGAAAAATGCATCAAGAAATGTCTGCGCTAGGCTTACGCTTAGTCGGCTGGATGACTACTGTCATGTTCGCCTCGTTCGCTGGTGTATTTTTTATCGCGCGCTACGTTCACTAAGAAACTTCACTGAGCCGCACGTACACGACTCACCCAACTCGCAGCCCAAAACGCCAAGGCAAACAAGATCGCAGTGCCGCACACTGCGATCAATACAACGTGATACGACTCGCCCAACATCCACAAGCTCGCCGCGGCGACTGGGCCAACCGCACGAGCCACCATAGTTGGTATCGTCAATAAACCATTCAACGCACCGTAGGCATGACGGCTTAACATTTCAGGCACAACCAAACTACGCACGATGGTAAAAATGCCATTCGCCAAACCATAGCAGCCAATCAATAGCGCAACTAGCCAAAACGCTGGCATCTCAATGCTAGCCAAAATCCCAAATACAAACGGAAACACGCAAGCCACGACCGAACCCAACAGGCGCATCGGTGCGCGCGGGGCAAAATACGCAATCAGAATGCGCCCCAACACTTGAGCGGGGCCCAGCACAATTAACGCGTTCACCACATCAGCTGTGCTCAAGCCTTTCTCTTGCAAGATTGGATAGGCATGAAAAATAAATACCGTGAACATGATTGAGTACAGCGTCAGCGCCAATAACAACAACCAAAAGATTGAGTTTTTTAACGCCGCTTTGACCACCGCGCGATCACGTACTTTATTGTCCTCGCGCGTTTGCGCGACGTTCGTATGCTCAAGATCGTATTTAGGCTGGATACATAAATAATAAATCGCTGCCCATACCAAGTTGATCAGCGCCAGCACGAGTAACGATTGCCGCCAGCCAATGGTATCGAGCAAAAACTGCTCGAGCGGGATAAAAGCAGTGCTGGCAAAGCCGCCCCACAAGGTAATGGTGGTGATGCGCGCACGCGCATTAGCAGCACCAACCCGGCGGGCCATGACCGCAAACGCTGGCTCGTATAAGCAACCGGCTTGCAGCGCGCCAATGACGGCACTCAGCAAATAAAAACTCAATAAGTAACTGACACTTGACCACCACCACAGCATCAAGGCCGCGATCAGCGAGGCGCCCGACATCATCCAACGACCGTAGCCTCGGTCAATCGCTAAACCGACGGGATAGGTAAACACCGCCGTGACCAACATACTGATCGTGGCGCCAAAAAAGATCTCGGATTTAGACCAAAGAAGCTCTGCTCCCATTGCCTGTGCGAGCAACGGAAAGCTGTAATACAACGATCCCCAAGAGCAAACCTGCCCGGCACCAAGAATATTCGCCATCCACAACGAGGACGGCACATTTGTCTTCATTTTTTAAACCAGTCAAGCAACTGCTTTGTCACGGCTTGTGGCTGTTCGCGATGCAAAAAGTGCCCCGCGTTCGCAATCAGTTTAAAGTCGTATTCGTTGTCAAAATATTGCTCTTGCGCTTGCATGAGCTCAGCGCGCAAGTCGTCTGCACCGCATAAAGCAAGCGTAGGCACTTTGATCTGACGCGCCATTAACACGCGCAAGTCAGCCAAGGCGGGATCGGCCTTAGCGACGTCAAACATCGCCCGGTAATAGCCCAAGGTTGCGGCCAAGACTCCCGGGTGCGCGAGGGTCTCTTTGACCGAGCGCATGTGCGCATCGTCTTGGTAACCGTCGGTTGTCCAGTAGTTCCAAAGATAGTCAATAAAGGCCATATTGTTTTCAGCTAACGCTTTTTCTGGCAAATCCGGCAACTGAAAAAACCACCAATGAAACGACCGCTGAACATGTTTAGCATCAGTCAAACTTTTTGTGACTTGCCCAGGATGCGGCACAGCCATTAGCACGGCACGCGCGATTAATTCTGGGTACGCGGCCAAGACTCCGTAGCCAATAATCGCGCCCCAATCTTGTCCAACCAAATGACAGGGCGTGCCCTTGCCGAACACTTGGATCAACGCCGCGACGTCTGCGACCAAGGTGGCTTTGTCATAAAAGCCACCTTCTCCTATGTCTGTGGGTGGGTAGCCACGCAGATAGGGAGCAATCACGCGATAACCTTGCGCAACCAACGCAGGCATCTGATGGCTCCAGGTCTGCGCGTTATCAGGAAATCCATGCAGCAGCAAAACGAGCGGGCCCTCACCTTCCTCGAGGTAAGCAAAGTTCAATCCTCGTACCTGTATGTGTTTCATGTCAGCCTCTTTTCAAGACGAAATAATTTAAAGCCACAAAACCGGCAACATCGACGCCAAAAGTAACAGCGCCATCACCCAATTAAATATTTTTCGATGCAACGGATCACGCAACACTCGTTCGAGCCGCGTGCCCATCCACAACCATACACAAATACTGGGCAGGTTGACGATTGACACCACTAAACATCCAAACAATACAAATAGTGAGCTTGCTTGCTGAGGCAGATAATTGGTCGAGAAACTCACTGCGATCAGCCACGCTTTGGGGTTGACCCACTGAAACGCCAGTGCACCCAAAAAGCTCAGCGGGCTAGAGTGCCTGCCTTGCTGGCCTGGCGCGGGCAACGGTTTGCTGGTGGCGACACCCCAGGCCAGATACACCAGATAGGCAAAACCAAGCACCTTCATGACTTGATAAATGGCCGGTGCAGCCTGAAACAGGCTGTTCAAGCCAAAGCCAATGGCCAGCAGCATGACAAAGAAGCCGAGCGAGACACCCACGACGTGGGGCATAGACCGCCTGAAGCCAAAGTTCACACCCGAGGCTAACAACATCATGTTGTTAGGCCCAGGCGTCAAAGAGGTCGCCAGCGAAAACGTAGCGATCGAATACAACAGGGCCTCATGGTCAGACATCAGCGGCGCTTGGGTCTGGCTGTTTTACAGTACCTTGCGAATACGTTCGATTGCCCGCTCGATGTTTTCGGCGCTGTTTGCATACGAAAACCGTACATAGCCCTCACCCCAGGCGCCAAAGCTTGTGCCTGAGATTGTTGCCACGCCGGCCTCGTTCAAAAATAGATCTTGCGCTTGGCGCGAGGTCAAACCGGTGCCACCGACATGCGGGAACGCGTAAAACGCGCCAGCGGCGTCAGAACAGCGCACGCCAGGCAGGCTATTCAAGGCATCAACGATCAACGTGCGCCTTTGATTAAAGGCAACCATCATTTCGGCGACCGCATCTTGCGGGCCGGTCAAAGCGGCCAAACCAGCAAACTGCGCCGAAGCGTTCACGCACGAGTGATCGTTAATACACAAGCGTGTGACGTGAGGCACCAAGCTCTCAGGCCACACTGCATAGCCTAAGCGCCAGCCTGTCATGGCGTAAGTCTTGCTCCAGCCGTCGAGCATGATTAAGCGATCACGAATCTCAGGGTAGTTCAACAACGACACGTGCTCACGTCCGCCGTACAACATCTGGCTATAGATTTCGTCAGATAACAACGCCACGTCAGGATGCTTGGCCAAGCCTGCAACCAGTTTGTCAATCTCGGCTTTCGGTGTGACACCACCTGTAGGATTGGCCGGGCTATTAATAATAATCAAGCGCGTGGCTGGGGTAATTTGCGACAGCACGGCGTCAGCATCAAAGGCAAAGTCTTTGTCTTCGCTCAAGGCGATCGGCACGGGTGTCGCACCACTGTACTTAATCAATGATTCATAAATCGGAAAGCCTGGGTTCGGGTACATGATTTCAGCACCCGGCTCACCAAACATCAAAATGGCGAAAAACATCGTTGGCTTGCCACCAGGCACGATCACGACACAGTCGGGGTCAACTTTTGCACCATGGCGCCGTTCAAGATCAGCCGCAACGGCCTCTCGCACTTGGGGCAACCCGTTGGCCGGCGTGTAGCCGTGATGACCATCACGCAAGGCTTGAATACCTGCCTCAACGATATGCTTTGGGGTCTTAAAATCTGGCTGACCGATACCTAAGTTGATAATATCTTTGCCCTGCGCAGCAAGCGCTTGCGCACGCGCCAAAATTTCAAAGGCAGATTCAGTACCCAGGCGCGATAACGAGGCGGCAAGTTTTAACATTTGGGGTTCCTATCGATCAGGCTGCAAAATTGAAAAATGCAGTGTACATCCCAATAAAGGCCTCCATACATGACGTCTGCGCAATTCAATCGGTGGCGTCTATTTTAGTGATTGCCTGCAAAATTCCAAGAAAACGATTACCATTTTGGCATTAATAATTGACGCAACATCCCGACCCTTTCGATGGGGTTGGTGTTGCTCATCAAATGCAACGAGATACCCATGCCATCACTCAAAAAATATATCCATCATTGCGTCATGGCGATGGTCGTGTTTGTTGCACCGATTGCACTCGTCCACGCAACCGGCTATGGCGTCAGTGAACAGCTGGCAGAGCTGGATGGCAACTGGTATAGCCCGCAATGGAAATACGGCTACGTCATGAAGGATGGAGTGGGGATCGCGACCAGCACGAACAGCCCTAATTTCAAAGTTGGTCAAAAAATCATTGAGCTGCGCCCATCCTCGCACACAAGCTACTCAGGCCAACAGGTTTATACGGATGGCAAGTTCTACAACGTCGACGCCCAACTGATTAACGGCAAACTACACTTTCAGGGTGAAAAGAACGTAAAGTGGGTGATGGAACGCGTTGGAAGCTCATCACAAACAACGGCACCTCCACAGCAACCTAGTGCACCGGCAGCTCAGTCAGCCCCAGCCACCCCTCGCCCCGCAGCATCCGGAGGTGGCGAAGTCGGCGACAAATTGTTTGTCACTGCACCGCGCGCAGCCCCGATTCACGTTTCGAAGGGTGGCACACGCTATTGGGCTTGCAACGGAATGGTTAGCCCAAAACTGCTCGATATCATTTATCAAGAGCTCATACAATTTTCAAACGACGAAGGGGTTCCGCCTCCTAGCCGTGACACCTGCCATTACAAAATCGGCACCTTTAATGCAATGGGCAA
>CALCPT010000550.1 GCA_937897265.1 uncultured Alcaligenaceae bacterium | reverse complement strand
GCTTGAATACGGTTAGGTTCAACGTCTTCGGCTAGCATGCTGCGCGAGACGTCCACCGCAAGCACAAGGGTCATATAGTCTGCGGGTAATGTGACCTGCGCAGTGGGCCTTGCGATGCCAAATACGGCAGCGCACAAGGCCAGCCATAACAACGCTGGTGGAGTATGGCGACGCCAAGAATTTCGCGGGCCGAGCGCTTGGCGGATGATTGTGAGGCTTGGATACGTATACGCAAAGCGATGTTTGCGCTTCAGCAGCCAAAGATAAATCAGGGGCAGCGAGAGCACTAAAGCAAAACACCATAAAAAGTGTGGCCAAATAAAGTGCATGAAGGCATCAGTAGAGTTATGATGAATCATCACTTTATCACCGCTTGGCGGGATTGGGTTGTTTATGAAACGGGCCGCGCTCTACAGCCGTCGTTCAGTCTCAGGTCAAAATATGCCTGAGGGGTCGGCTGTGGTTGAAGCGTCCGAGATGCCTCGCGGCCAGGCGTTTAAGGTCTCGAGGTTGCGCCGGCGGTATGAGCGGCTGGGGTGGCTAGCCCTCGGTGCCTTGTTAAGCCTGTCGATGCTGTTGGTCTACGACTATGTTCAACCGGCACGAACCGAGTTAACGCAAGAGCAAATTGACGCTGCCGTCTTACACACCTTAGCAACGAAAGAATTACCTGCACGTGCGGCGAGGGCGGCCGCACTGATCGCGCCTTCGATCGTTCGCATTCGCGGTGACATCCTCGAGGCGAAAGGCACGCAGGTGGGTGACGATGACTTTGGGGTTGGAACCGGTGTCGTGATTAAAGATGACGGCACGATATTGACCAACTTACATGTTGTCGCGTCGGCGCCGCGTCTGGTTGTGACCTTTGCGGACGGTTTGGAGTCGCCTGCGGTGATTGTGTCTGCTCAGCGTGACAAAGATTTGGCTGTCTTGAAGCCTCTAAATATTCCTGATGATTTACAGCCTGCCACACTCGGCTCAAGCCAAAATTTGAGCCCCGGGGACGACGTGGTAGCCGTGGGGTTTCCTTTTGGCTTAGGGGCTTCGGTGTCTGCTGGAGTGATCTCTGGTTTAAATCGCACGTTTAAACCGGCAGAAGGCCCACCGCTTACCGGCTTGATTCAGTTTGACGCGGCTGCCAATCCCGGCAACTCAGGAGGGCCCTTGATAAACATGGCAGGCGAAGTGTTGGGGATTGTGACGGCTATTCTGAACCCAACGAGTGTCAGAACATTTATTGGAATTGGTTTTGCCATCACGATAGAGAGTGCAGGTACGGCGCTAGGTATGCCCCCGTTTTAGTTGTTAGTTGATTAGCGTTTAGGTAATGAGTGCTTCAGTGATAGGTGCTTAAGTCATGACTGCTTAGGTCATTAGAGTTGAATAACGAGAAGTCATTAGAGTTCAATTACGAGAAACTGAAATGAATAGTGATACTCAAGCGTGGAACCGTGGGCAATCACCGCAACCGGTACAAGAGACCGCTGCGTTGATGGAGCGAGTGTTGTATGAAGTCAAACGCATGGTGGTGGGTCAAGATCAATTTTTAGAACGCATGTTGGTTGCGATTTTGGCACAAGGCCATTTGCTGATTGAAGGCGTACCTGGTTTGGCGAAAACCTTGACAGTCAATACCTTGGCCCGAGCGATACAAGGATCGTTCAAGCGGATTCAATTTACGCCCGACTTGCTGCCGGCAGATTTGGTGGGGACCCAGGTGTATAACCAGAGAACGAGTGAATTTAGTACTGTACTTGGTCCCGTCTTTGCCAATCTTGTGCTTGCCGATGAAATCAATCGGGCGCCGGCTAAGGTGCAAAGCGCTTTGCTTGAGGTCATGCAAGAACGGCAAGTCACCATCGCAGGGCAGACCCACAGGGTGCCGTCGCCGTTCTTGGTCATGGCGACACAAAATCCGATTGAGACTGAGGGCACTTATCCGTTACCTGAAGCGCAGGTTGATCGCTTCATGATGAAAGTGTTAGTGGGCTACCCCAAAGAAGAAGAAGAGTTTGTCATTGTTCAACGAGTCATTGGACCCGCAATCGATATCGGCGCTGTTGCAACGACTGAGCAAATCGCAGCCCTGCAGTCGCAATCGCGTCAAGGCTACGTTGATCCGGGTCTCATTCAGTATGCGGTCAAGCTTGTCTCAGCGACGCGAGATCCTGCTCGCTTTGGTATGCCTGACCTGGCGCGTTATCTGACGTTTGGTGCGAGCCCCCGTGCGACCATTGGTCTAATCGAAGGCGCACGTGCCTTGGCGTTTTTGCGAGGACGTGGTTATGCGTTGCCGCAAGACGTTGTGGATTTGGTACCTGATGTCTTGCGTCATCGTTTGGTGTTGTCGTATGAGGCTTTATCTGAAGGATTATCAGCTGACCAGCTGATTGAAAAAATATTACGTGCTGTGCCCGTACCGGATAAGCCACTCGATAGTCATGTTCGCGTTTCTTAAGCGTTTCAAGCGTCAGTCCGCTGCTGCGTCAGGCACGACGCGTGCCCGTGGTGTGTCTGCTGTTGGGTCACAGACGCCCGAGCAGGTAGGCGCCGTACTTGCGCCCGAAGCGCTGCTTAGGCAGCTCGAATGGACGGTGATTCGCCGGCTTGATGGACAACTGCAAGGTGACTATCGCACGCTCTTTCGTGGGGCCGGTTTGATGCTCGCCGATTTGCGAGAGTATCAAGCGCATGATGACGTTCGCCATATCGATTGGAACGTGACAGCTAGAATGCAAACGCCTTATGTGCGAGAGCATCAAGAAGATCGCGAAATGACTGCGTGGTTTGTGGTGGACTTATCGGGTTCGATTGACTTTGGGTCTGGAGCGATTAGCAAACGAAGCTTGGCGATTGAATGCGTTGGGGTACTGTCACGGCTGTTGACGCAGCACGGCAATCGTATCGGCGCGTTGTTACATACCGGTGTTGGTGGGCATGCAAACGTTTTTGTTCCTGCGCGCTCAGGTAGACGGCAGGTGCTCCATATCTTAGATCGCATGACTCGGGCTGAGTCCGTCAAGCAAACGCAAGAAACCGATTTAGGTAAGCTCTTAACCGACGCGCAGTCGATCTTGAAGCGTCGCTCAACTGTTTTCGTCTTCTCTGATTTTTTAAGTCAGCCTGGCTGGGATCGTGCCTTGAATCAGTTGGCGCGTCGGCATGAGGTGGTTGCGATTCGCTTGTTTGACCCGATTGAGACGGTCTTGCCAAACTCAGGCCTGTTAGTGATGCAGGATGCTGAGACGGGTGAGCAGATTTTTGTTGACTCACACGACAAGGCCTTTCGTCAGCGTTTTGCCGATCAGGCTCAGGCACGCGAACAACAGTTACGCGAATGTTTTGCAAATGCTGGTGTTGATTGTCTAGAGTTACAAACCGATGAACCGATTGATCAGGCGCTTGTTCGTTTTACGCGTTTACGTAAACGGCGAAGCCAGTTAGCGGCAGGTGCTACTGCAAGCACTTCAGCAAACGCTCAAGCGGGCACCGCCGCAGGTACTAGGGCGGGTGCCGGTGCGAATACGTTGGTGAGTCGCTAGCGCTATGCTTTCTTTAAACTCACTTACGTTGCTTTGGCCCTCGCTCTTGTGGGTCTTTGCTGGCTTGCCTGTATTAATTGGCGGCTATGTCTGGTTGTGCCGTTCGCAACACTGGTCGCGTCATGGTTATGCGTTATTGATGCTCTGTGGCATCAGCCTTGTGATGTTTTCGTTGGCGCGGCCGCGCGCAGTGTTGCTGTTACCTAGTCGCTTAGATACGGTGATGCTAGCGATTGATACGTCTGGTAGCATGCGAGCCACAGACGTACAGCCGAGTCGAATTGAAGCGGCACAGGCTGCGGTACGCACGTTTATTGCCGAGCAACCTGCTCAGGTCAAAGTCGGGATTGTCACCGTGGCAAGCACGGCGGCCGTCGCACAAGCCCCGACGTTGAGCCGCGATGAGCTCTATCAAGCGATCGAAACCTCACCCTTGCAAACAGGCTCTGCGCTGGGCAGTGGCATTTTGATTGCTCTTGCGCAATTGCTGCCAGGTTCTGGAATTGAAGTCGAAAAAATCCTCACTGAAGTCGATCGCCCGCCTCCTAAAGATACGGGCAAGCCCTTGGGAGCAGAGAACAAGGGCTCAAATCAGGTCAAGCTTGAGCCGGGGTCAAACAAAGCTCTTGCGATTGTGTTGATTTCAGATGGGCAAAGCAACATGGGGCCTGACGTGTTGAAGATGGCTCAACTCGCAGCAGATCATGGGGTACGTGTGTATACCGTGGGTATTGGCACACCTGAGGGTGTGGTGTTGAAAGCGCAGGGCGTTTCGATGCGCGTCAAGCTCGATGAGTCGGCGCTTAAAAAAATTGCCGACATCACCTTAGCTGATTATTATCGAGCGACAAACGCGAGTGATTTGAAAAAAGTCTATGCCGCACTTGCGACTACGATTCGGTTAGAGAAACACCAAAGCACCGAGGTGACGGCTGTATTTTTAGCGTTGGGTGCGCTGCTAATATTGCTCGCTGGCCTTTTCTCTTTACGTCGCGACGGACGCGTGTTGTAGGTTTTTTCATGAGCGCGCTGCGCAGGATGTCTATCTGACCATCGCTGCGGGGCATGACTCGTCTAACGTGTCAGTTGCCAACGATCGTTTGCATACGTGACTCGCTGTTCTTCAACCAGCTTTTGCAGATGGGCAAACAAAGAGCGCATTGCCACTTTATGTAATTTTTCTGCGGTGTCTTTGTAGGCAACCGGCACAAGCTCTTCAAGCGTGACAGGCTGCTCAAAGGTTTTTAGCGCCGCCACGACTTTGTTTTCACGATCTTGACGATGAATCAACACGCGTTCGACCGCATTGTTGGGCTTATCCATCAAGAAACCATGGCCTGGAGCCAGAAAATCAATCTGTTCATCCAACAGTAGGCGCAACGATGCAAGATAGGTTGCCATGTTGCCGTCTGGAGGGCTAATCACGACGGTTGAGCCCTGCATGAGATGATCACCCGTAAACATTAGGTGTTCGGTTTCGTGCAGGTAACAGACTTGATTCGAAGCGTGCCCAGGCACGTGGATCACACGCAGGTCTACGCCGCCGACTTGTAGCCGTTGGTGATGGCTGACGATGACATCAGGCGCAAAGGTTTGGTCTTGATTCGGGTAGGGCGGTGGGGGCATACCAAACAAAGTCGCACCTGTTCGCGCCTTAAGTTCAAGTGCCGCGGGTGAGTGGTCAAGATGCGTGTGTGTGCAGAGGATCCATTTGATTGGCCCGCGCGCAGCGTTGATTAGCGCTTCGATGTGCTCGGCCAAAGGTGGGCCCGGATCGATCACGGCGATGCCTGTCTCTTGGGTGCCGATGAGATACGAGTTTGTGCCTGGGCCCGTCATCATTCCTGGGTTGGCTGCAGTGAGGCGCAGTACATTCGGTGCAATTTCTACAGGGACACCAGGTTCAATATATGTTTTTGCAGTGCCTAATCCCTGTGGATCGATTTTTCCGATTTCGGCGTAGGCATAGTCGCTTGCGACAAGTATTTCAGGTTGACCGTTTCGCCCAGTTCCCGTGCGCGGCGTCATGAGTTGCTTGGGTTTTGGTTCGCGCGCGTGCTCGAGCAGTTCTTGCACCGTTGCAAAACGCGAAAGGCTTTCAAGGGTCTTGATGGTTGGAAACATCAAGTCGATTTCACCTAGGCGACTTTTTTCGATCGCGTCGGCGGGTCGGACCCATCTTTGTCCAACGGTCTCGTAGTCATCTTGTTTAGCGATTTGGCCGACTGGCGCCTGCGCTACAAAAAAGCGAGTGTCGTAGCGCTTAGGGCGCCCTGGCATCGTGATCCAATGGCTGAAGTAGGCGATTTTGTCGGTCGCTACACGAAATTGCTCGGCTTTTAAGACATCGACAAAGGTAATTTTATTTTCAGCGAGTGCGGTGCGTAGGTCAGACAGACGCAGTGCTTCGTGTTCGTTGAGTTGCACCAATTCATCATCGTGTCGATAGCCGAGTAATAATCCGGCTTCTTCAAAACACTCGCGAATGGCGGCAATCCAATAGGCGAGTCCACCTTTCTCGATGCCAAGCGTGCTGCTGGCCAGATCATCCGTTAAGATCGGAAGAGCGTCGTGTAGGGAAAGAGTGTCTTCGCCTGTGTAGATCT
>CALCPT010000549.1 GCA_937897265.1 uncultured Alcaligenaceae bacterium | reverse complement strand
CCGAGCCAGATGGGTACACAATTTTTTATGCAACCTCAGCAATTGTCCTGGGGCCGCTGTTATACCCAAGTGTGAAGTACGATCCGTTTGTCGATTTTGCACCGGTGATGCTGACGGCGACGAATCCTTTGGTATTTTTAACGGCACCAAGTTTGGCACCGCGTTCGCTGAAAGAGTTTGTGGCCCATGCAAAAGCTCAGGGCAACATGAACTACGGTTCAAGCGGTGCGGGCACGATGACCCATTTGCCTGCCGCTGCCTTCGCGCGTGAATTTGGTTTAGAGGCCAATCACATCGCCTATAAAGGCGAATCGCCAGCGTTGGTTGATGTCGCCAGTGGGCGTACGCAATTCATGATTTCGACCTTGAGTGCAGCTGTGGCGATGATGTCCGATGCGCGAGTGCGTCCACTGGCCGTTGCAGCAACACAGCGTAGCCCGCTGTTTCCGGACGTGCCCACCTTTAACGAGGCGTTAGGAACGACAGATTGGGTGATGGGCGCCTGGCAAGGTGTTGTAGTGCCTAAAGGTGTTTCGCCCGAAATCGTAAAAAAATTGAGTGGCGTGTTGGCGACTGTGTTGCAAGATCCTGCGCTGAAAACAAAGCTTGCTCCACAAGGCACCGTACTGTTGGGTGGCACGCCTGCGCAGTTCACTCAATACATGAAAGAAGAGCAAACGCGCTGGAAAAAAATTATCCTTGAGAGTGGCGCCAAGGTCGAATAGCTTATTTCAAACCCGAGAGCGACGCGAAAGTTGAATAGCTTATTTCATACCGATCTTGTTTTCGCGAATGAGTTTCTCTAGCGGCTTGGCCTCGTCGCTTAACATTGTTTCAAAGGCGGCAGTCGTCATTGCCGTAGGCGGTATCGCCTCGTTTGTGAGCCAGGCTTTCATCTCTGGCTCTTGAATGATTCGATTAATGTCTTTGTTTAAACGTGCAACCAATGCTTGCGGCAGACCTTTTGGCGCAAATACGCCAAGCCCATCAATCAGTTTGACCCCAGGCACGGCCCGTTCGTTAACCGTTGGAAGGTCGGGCAGCGTGGGTGAGCGCTCGCCGTTGACCAGCGCCACAGCACGAGCGCGATTATCCGTCACATAAGGTTTTGCGAACAGCCAAGTCGCTAGCATCACATCTACCCGACCACCCAGAAAGTCGGCCATTGAGGCTGCGCCGCCTTTGTAGGGGATATGCACCATATCAAGTTTGCCGAGGGTGTTCATTTGCTCAATCAATAGATGGTACGAACTGCCGATACCAACACTTGCAAAACTGATTTTTTGTGGATGCGCACGTGCGTAGGCAACCATCTCTTCAATAGTTTTATACGGTAGGTCTGGCCGAACCAGCATCACGACAGTCATCGGTCCGACAGCAGCCACGGGCGTCAACTTATGTTGCGCCTCGGTGACCGAGTCAATCATGATGTTGCCGTACGAGGTGAACAGGATAGTCGCACCATTAGGCTGGGCGTTTGATACATAGGCGGCACCCAAGTTGGCGCCAGCGCCCGCTTTGTTCTCAATCACAACCGGCACGCCTAAGGCAATGCCTAGTTGATTGCCAAGGCGGCGCCCGACCGTGTCGGTAATCGCACCGGGTGGATAAGGCACGACCAGCGCAACCTGTTTGGTTGGCCATGCAGGCTCATCGGCAGCTTTTACGGTTTGGATAAAACTAGCTTGGGTCAAGAGCAGCACCAATGCAAGCGTGCTGCGCACGATGAGCGCGTGAAGCATGATTAACTCCTAAGGCCTAACCATTTTTTGAACTGTTTAAATTTTGTTTGGATAATTGACCAGAGCAAGGAGTTTGCAGACAACGCTTCGTTGATCTGTTCAGGGGCTGGGCTTGAGCCTGCGGTTGCTGTACTGCCTGGGTCAGCCGTCTTCGCGCTAGTTGCGCTTTCGCTGCCGGCAGCTGTTGTGCTTGGCTCTGAGTTGCCCCCGCTTGTCGGCACACTCGCCTCTTTGCTGAACTCTTCGGCGCAGCGTTGAGCAAAGACATCCATTAACGCCTGCGTGACGGCGATACCACCTGTGCTGCCGAAGTCAGCCAATACACCGCCTAGTTCAGCCTCGGACGTGAGCGCGACGATGCTTGTGGGCGTGCTAGCTGAGGCATCGTCGCGTACGGTGTACACCACGTTGACCTCAGCACGCGCGCCGGCACGCATATCCGCCGCACCGCGCACATGCAGTTTGCCAGTTAATGACTCTAGGTCGACCGAGGCAGTCACTTTGCCTTTGAACTTAATTTTTTTAGGTCCAAAGGCAACGAGCATGCCCCCTAAATAGTGGCCCTCATCGTCGCGTCCGTCGATGCTGGCGCCCGGCATGCATTTGACCATTCGCTCGACTTCAGCAAAACGCTCAAGCACTGCACGGGGCTGCCCCGGAACGCGAAACTCTCCTTCGAATCGCATGCTCAGGCGCCTTTATTCAGTCGACGCAAAAGCGGCGCACGATTTTCGCGGCCAAAATGCAGCTTGCCGTAGGGGTCGCTCATTTCAGAGGGTGACACGCGAGCATCAATGATGAATAAGCCACCGGCTTTGATGCCGCGCTCAATGGCGGGTGCGAGTTCAGCTTCAGAAGTGAGTCGTACGCCATCGCCACCGAAGGCTTTTCCGATTGCGGCGAAATCTGCCGATTGCCATTGTGCCAGCGTCGGATCAAACCCTTTTGCTTTGAGTTTGTGAACCTCAGCGCCATAGCCCGCATCGTTCCAGATGATCAGCACCAATTGAATCTTGTGCCGAGTGACTGTGTAGAGCTCTTGCAAGTTCATCATCACACTGCCATCGCCTTCCATGGCAACGTGTGCACGTCCAGGATGCCCAACACTCACGCCGATTGAAAGAGGTAGCGCTTGGCCCACTGCGCCGAAGTGATGCGAGAAGTGAACTAGAGCACCCTCAGGCAAAGCGGTGTACATCGCCGGAAACGAAAAGTAATGCGCGGCACCAATCGTGAGCACGACATCTTTGGGCAAACCTTGCGAAAGATTTTTGGCGAGTAGACGTGGATCCAGGCCATCGGTCGGCTTGGTAAAGACGGCTGCGGGACTATTTAAAATTTCGCGAGTTGCTGCAGTACGAAAACCTTCTTTTTGTATGTGCCGGGCTTCAAGCAGCCGGCTCAAGGCAGCCGCAGTCTTCTTTGCATCACCGCAGACATACAAACCAGGGATGACGCCAATTTCGTCTGGGGCTGCTTTGATGTCGATACGTGCGACTTCGGCCGACGGAAACATCAAACCGCCTTCAGCGGTGTAGTAGCCCAACTCAGCGCCTAGTGCCAAGACAAAGTCAGATTCGGCAAACAGGTGCTCAGCTGGTGCTGACGCAAACGTGCCTGAAATACCGAGGTTGTATTCTTCACCCAGAAACAAATCTTTGGCTTGCAGTGAGGTACCGACTAAGGCACCAAGTTGTCTAGCGAGTTTAAGAATCTCGGGTTTCGCATTCGCACGTTGTGCGCCAAGGCCGGCGATGATGACAGGGCGTTCGGCAGCGATCAGCTTCTCTAAGAGCGGTTGCAGAGACTCGTCGCTTGGTGCGCCTATTGGGGCAGGCAAGAAGTTCGTCGAGGGGCGGTAATCAAAATCCCAGTCAAAAGACTGTTCTTGCAGCGCCATATCGAGGTTGAGTACGACAGGGATGCGATGCACGCGCGCGGCATAGAACGCTTCGGCCATTTCGTCGGCTAAGTTATCAGCGCTGCTGATGTCGTGAAACCGGGCACCGCAGGCCTCAACAAAGCGCCGTTGATCCATGGATTGAATATTGTTTTTTGCACCCGCAGCAATTTGTCCGGTAATCAGAACCATTTGCGAGCGATTGCGCACGGCAATGCTCAGCGAGGTGCCTACCTGTGTGAGGCCCGGACCACAGGTGATGGTACACAAGCCAACTTGACCAGTTGTGCGCGAGTAGCCATCAGCCATCGAGACGGCGCCGGCCTCGTTAAAGGACGAGACGATGTCGATTTTGCCTTGACGCCCTAAAGCGCCCCAGAGCGACATATTGCCATCGCCCATCAAACCAAAGAGTGTTTTGCAACCTTCAGCCACTAAACCAACCGTGACGGCTTCATAGACTTTCATGCGTGTCTCCTGGGTGACGCACCGCAAACGGGCGCTTTGTATTTTTACCTATCATAGCAAGTAGATCTCTAGAAAAAACAAGTAAATGCTTGTAGCATGGGATCCAAGACCACAAATAATCCCGGAGACAGCAATGACTAAGAGCCGATATTTCGTTAAAGAAGCAGACGTCACCCCTTATAGCCCTGCCAATCATGGCGACACGGTCAATCGTCGTTTGATCGGGCCTGAGACCGTGGGCGCTAAGCACGTCGAAGTGTTGCTTGGTGTGGTCGGTGGCAAGCTGGCGGGTGATGGTGGCGGAGCCTTGCCGCATCGTCATCCTGGGATTGAGCAGGTTTGCTACATGCTTTCGGGTCGTGCGCGCGCTGAAGTTGGCGGTGAAACGTGCGAGCTAGGCCCAGGGGATTCATGTTTTTTCCCAGCAAACGAAGTGCATTCCTTTACGCGCATTAGTGAAGAACCCGTGCGCGTGTTGGTGATTTATTCGCCACCTTACGGCGAGTCAAAAGAAAAGGGTATCGCTGCATGAAAGGCCTGAGCGCCTGGCTGACGGGTCTGGCTTTGATTACCGGCGCAGTGGCGCCGGTCCATGCGCAGTGGGTGCCAACTAAACCGATCAAAATGATCGTGCCCTACGCACCTGGTGGTGCTGCTGATTTGACTGCGCGCCTCATGGCAGAGCAACTCGCGCTTGCCGTAGGCCAACCTTTCATTGTTGAAAATCGAGCCGGTGGCGGGGGTGTGATTGGCGCAGACCTTTTGGCGAAAGCGGTGCCGGATGGCTACACCATCAGCTTTGGCTCAGATCCGCCTTTCACCATCAACCCTCATTTGCATAGCGTGCCATACGACGCGTTGAAAAGTTTTTCCCACGTGAGTTTGGTGGCAAACCTGCCGTTGGTATTGGTGGTGAACCCACAAAAAATGCCCGTAAAAAACGTGGCTGAATTGATTGCCTTGGTGAAGGCGAATCCGGGTAAATTCACCATTGCCTCGTCGGGGAATGGTTCATCAGGGCATTTAGCGGCAGAGCTTTTCAAGCACGAGGCGGGGATCAATCTCGTGCATGTTCCTTACAAGGGACAGGCGCCGGCCAACACAGACATGATCAGTGGTCATGTCGATGTAACCTTCAGTTCAATTGGCCCGGCAACACAGCACTTTAAAAGTGGCCGCTTGATACCACTTGCTGTGTCGACCTCGAGTCGGTTTTCGGGTTTGTCAGAGGTGCCTTCGCTTGCCGAAACGCTTACAGGATTTGATATAGGCGTCTGGCTGGGGCTCACCTATCCGGCTGGCACCCCTCAGGCGGCGATCGATCGTATCAGTCAAGAGTCCGATAAAATTTTGCACACGCCGGCAGTAATGGAGCGGTTTAAAGCCTTGGGCTATGTGCCAGTCGGAGGCAAGCCCGAGGTGCTAAAACATCGCATCGAGTCAGATTACAAACGTTTCGGTGAAATTATTCGCACGAACAACATCAAGGGTGATTAACGCAGAACTGGCTTTGCCGATCCAGTGCGTTTAACCTACGCTGGCGCTAGACTGATTGCTGGTCTGTCGTCAGGTTTGCTGGGTTGCGCGCAAAGCCTCCGCCTTTAGCGCGGGAGGATATCAAAGATACATCGACGAGAGGTCGCCTGCGCGACCTTGTTCGATCAAGCTTTGTTTGCTGCCTGAAAAGACCGAGGTGCCTTGACGCAACACACACACGTCAGTGGATACTTTGAGTGCAATTGCTGCCATTTGCTCGCTCAGCATAATGGCGACGTTCGAGCTCTTGGCAAAGTCGCTGATGAATTGATAGATTTGAGTCGTAATTAAAGGCGCAAGGCCAAGAGATGGTTCATCGAGCAACAATACCCGCGGTGAGCGAATCGTGGCGCATGACAAGATCATCATTTGCTGCTGGCCGCCGCTCAACAAGCCAGCGTGTATTTTCGCTTTTTCAGCTAAGATGGGAAATCGCGCGTACACATCATCGAGTGCGGGTTTCAGTAGCACTTGCCGTGTTCCAAAACGCCAGGCCAGTCGTAGATTCTCTTCAACGGTTAAATGACGAAACAAGCGGCGTCCTTCCATCGCGTGGGCAATGCCCAAACGAGCGCGCTCGTGTGCACCCAAGCGCGTGATGTCTGTGCCATCGAGTTTGATCGAGCCAGAAGTAATGAGGTTTAAACCAGAAATCGCTCGAAGCAGCGAAGATTTACCCGCACCATTCGCACCAAGAATCGCAGTAATCAAGCCGTCTTTTGCGCCACCTGAAAAATTTTTGACAGCTTTGATTGCGCCGTAATTGACCGATAAATCAGTAATCTCAAGCATGCTGCACCTCATCGTCCCCTAAATAGGCGGCGATCACCTCTGGGTCTTGGCGCATCCCGAGCATGTCACCTTTGAAGATAATCGAACCACTATCCAGAACAATGACTTCATCGACCAGGCCAGTTAAAAAATCCATATGATGTTCAATCAGCAACACCGTGATGCCTAGATGTTTGAGTTTGACTAAAATTTCGGCAAGTCTGGTCATCTCAACATCAGACAAACCCGCTGCGGGCTCATCGAGCAAGATAATTTTTGGTTGAGCCAAGAGTGCTCTGCCAAGCTCGGTCATCCGCCTGTAGCCGTAGGGCAAACTTTCAACTGCCTGATCTGCAACCGCCTCGATATCGAGCAACTGCAAAATCTCGTTGCATTGCTCTAACGCTTTAGCCTCTTGCAGACGAACGCGTGGCATTGATAAGCCCGCTTCCAGCCAGGTGTAACGCATCTTGGCGTGTGCGCCCAGCATAATGTTTTCGCGCACGGTGAAATGCGGCACTAGGCGGGGATCTTGAAACGTTCTTACGACACCTCTCTTGGCCATAGCCACATCGGGCTGAGCGGTGACGTCAATGTCTTGCAAGACCACTTTCCCACCTGTCGGTGGAAACACACCGGCGATGATATTGACGAGTGTGCTTTTACCCGAGCCATTTGGGCCGACGAGTGCCGTGATGTGACCTGCCTGAATATCGAGTGATACCGCGTTAAGAGCAACGAGCCCCCCGAACCGCATGGTGATGGCTTGTACGCTAATGTCGGCCGGCGCCGTCTGAATTTTTAAAAACTGTGGTTCATTCGTTTGACTGTTTGTAGTGGTGGCCTGACTTTGTTGCCGAGCTGATGTCAACCAAGTCTGTCGGATGAAGCGGGAGGGCAAAAACAGTAAGCCCCCGATACCTTGTTTGAACAATATCAGCGTAAAAGTCAAAATTAAACCGTAAGCAATGAATTGATATTCAGCGAATAGTTGTAATTGTTCAGGCAAGAAGGTAAAGAATACGGCACTGATGACTTGACCAGCACTTGACCATAGGCCGCCGACAATCGCCACCACCAAGACTTCGATCGAGCGCGAGATCGCAAAACTTTCAGGGCCTAAGTAACCAACTAAGTGCGCGTAAAACCCGCCAGAGACGCCCGCTAACAGCCCACTGAGTGCGTAAGCGAGTTGCTTGGTTTGTCTGCGTGCAATCCCAACACTACCGGCCGCGAGTTCGCTGTAGTGCATGACAAACAGTGAGCGCCCCAGTCGACTCTGCGAAAAATTTCTGATAAAAATCATTGAACAGGAAGTGATCAGTAGCAGCACGCGAAAGTAATCGGTTGTGCTGAATTTATGGCCTAAGATAATCAAGGTTCCTAGGCCTGCAGAAGGCACGCCGCTTAACCCCATCACGCCTCCGGTCAGATCCGTCCACTCGCGTGCGACCTCCAGAAAGATTTGACCAAAACCCAAAGTCATCATTGCCAAATACACTTCTTTGACGCGTCCGGCAGGGTACGACAGCAAATAGGCGATGAGGCTCGAAACCACTGCAGCAACGGGTATCGTTAAAAATAGATTCAAGCCAAAGGTCTTGGCGATAATCGCACTGCCATACGCCCCAATTCCAAAAAATGCGGCGTGACCTAAAGAGATCTGCCCTGCCATTCCGGTCAAGACATTGATGCTTTGAGTAAACAGAATCGACACGAGCGCAAAGCTCAGAATCTGTAACGTTGCGCCGCGCAAATAGGGTGCGCCAAAAAAGACGGTGATAAACAGCAAAAGAAGCGCGAGGGGATGAGTCGCCAGTTTGGTCAAGAGGATACGCATTGAGTTCATGCTTTCGATACCTCCGCGCGGCCAAAAAAGCCCTCGGGTCGCAAGGCTAGCATCATAATCAACAGCGCAAAGGCAATGCCATGCTCGGCTGCTGTTGAGATATAACCTCCGACCAGCTTGCCAATAATCCCAACGATGATGCCCCCTAGAAGCGCTCCGGCTGAGCTGCCCATTCCTCCGAGTACCGCAGCGACAAAGCCCATGAGTACTAATTCAAAACCAAAGGCGGGGTCGACGGTGCCACTGATTTGTGCGGTGAGGATGCCAGCGATACCGGCCATGATGCTCGATAAAACGAAC
>CALCPT010000548.1 GCA_937897265.1 uncultured Alcaligenaceae bacterium | reverse complement strand
CCATTACGACTTACAGCGTTGATTTTTATATCAACCGCACAAACATGGAAACCTGTGTATTTCGCGATTACTGCTCTGACTTTCGCAGCATGACCTTCAGGCTTCGGGACGATGTTCTCCATCGTCAATACACAGTCACCCACGCAAACCGCAAATTAACGCGTATGGCGTGCGTCGCGATGTCTGGGCAGGTAACAACATTGCGCGGTGGTTGCTAGGGGCTGGCACGGCTTGCAGTCGGCTGCGTATTGAAATGCGTCAACAACCTGACAAACGCGAGGCTGGCATCCCTGCCTGCACGGTTATTTTTTCAACCAATCAATAATCTGCTGACTCACAACCTGCGGTTGCTCGCGGTGTAAAAAATGACCTGCGCGATCAATGAGTTTGAACGCGTATTCGTTTAAAAAATACTGCGACTGATCCTGCATCAGTTCTGCACGCAAATCATCGGCACCACACAACGCTAAGGTGGGTACCGTGATGGCGCGTGCCATTGCCTCTCTTAAGCTTGATAAAGACGGATCTGCCTTTGATGGGTCAAACATCGCGCGATAGTAGGCAAGGGTGGCAGTTAACACGCCAGGCTGCTTGAGCGTCTCTTTGACAGAGCGAATATGGTCCGCGTCTTGGTAACCCTCTGTTGTCCAGTAGGTCCACAGATAGTCAATAAATGCCATATCGTTTTCTAAAAGGGCTTTTTCTGGCAAATCAGCCAATTGAAAAAACCACCAATGAAATGAACGATGAATGTGCTTCGGGTCAAGCAGGCTTTTTGTGACTTGCCCTGGGTGAGGTACCGCCATCAACACCGCACGCGACACGAGCTCTGGGTGGGCGGCGAGTACGCCGTAACCGATAATGGCTCCCCAGTCTTGTCCGACTAGGTGGCAGGGATTACCGCCATTTAGGGCGCGGATCAGCGCTACGACATCAGCAACATGCGTCGCCTTATCGAAGTACCCTCCCTCGGGAATAGCGGTCGGCAAGTAGCCACGCAAATACGGTGCGACCACCCGGTAACCCTGCGCCGCCAACGCTGATATCTGATGGCTCCAGGGAAGTGCATTATCTGGAAACCCATGGAGCAACAAGACGAGCGGGCCTGAACCCTGCTCGAGGTAGGCAAAATCTAGTCCATTCGCTTTGATACGGTTCATATTCACACCCTACTTTGCCCGCAAAATATGACTCACTGCGCCTCGCCGGCTTAGCCGTTCAGTTATCGATCGCGGCCCACCGCGAAGGAGCAGAAATTTAACAAAGCCTCGCGCGCCGCTGAGGCCGGAAACGCGTCGAGTGCCTCACAGGCCATGTCAGCTTCGGCGACTGCAGAACGTTGCGCATGCTCAAGGGCACCGGTATCGTGAATCGCTTGTGCGACCGCATCAAAATCAGCTTCTCCGTGCTCAATCGCCTGCCGTACAAGCTGTTTCTGTAAGTCAGTGCCCACTTCAAGCACACGAATCAACGGTAAAGTTGGCTTACCTTCGCGTAAATCATCCCCAACGTTTTTACCCAACGCATTCACGTCACCGCTGTAATCTAGTACATCGTCAACGAGCTGGAAGGCCGTCCCGATATGGCGTCCGTAAGCAGCGGCAGCCTCGCGCTGTGCTGCATTGGCCCCAGCCAGCACCGCCCCCGCCTCAGCGGCAGCCTCAAAAAGCTTGGCAGTTTTAAACCGAACCACCTGCAAATAGCGCGCTTCAGAAACATCGGGATCGTGCACATTGAGCAGTTGCAGCACCTCGCCTTCGGCGATCACGGTGGTCGCGCCAGACATGATTTTCATGATTGCCATGCTGTCAACGTCAACCATCATCTCAAAGGCGCGTGAATACAGGTAGTCACCCACCAGCACGCTTGCCGCGTTACCAAACACGGCGTTGGCGGTGCTGCGGCCACGCCGCAGGTCAGATTCGTCGACGACATCGTCATGCAGCAAGGTGGCCGTATGAATAAATTCGACGACGGCCGCCATTAAATGATGGTGATCCCCTTGGTAACCAAGGGCCTGTGCCACCAGCAACAGCATGGCTGGGCGCATGCGCTTACCGCCAGCACCGATGATGTAATCGCCGATTGTTCGGATTAAAACCACGTCCGAATCGAGCCGTGAGCGAATCACAGCGTCAACAGCTTTCATATCCCCAGCGACAGGGGCGAGCAGGTCAGAGAGTTTTTGCACAGACTTTCTTTTGACTTTCAAGTGGTTACGCGCTATTATTTCGGGCTCGGCCACTTTAGCCGAGATTCCAATTGCACTAAAACACGAGGTTAACCCATGTACGCGGTCATAAAAACTGGAGGCAAGCAGTATCGCATTGCTTCTGGCGAAAAACTTAAAATAGAACAGATACCGGCAGACATTGGGCAAGAAATCACGCTGGATCAGGTGTTATCCGTAGGCGAAGGCGACCAATTAAAAATTGGTACCCCGCTTGTGGCTGGCGCTCTGGTCAAAGCAACGGTTCTTGCGCAAGGACGCCATGATAAGGTCACGATCTTCAAGATGCGTCGTCGCAAGCATTACCAAAAGCATCAAGGCCACCGTCAAAACTACACTGAGATTTTAATCGGCGACATCACAGCTTAATTGCTGCATTGTCCTCTTAAATCTCAGCTAAATCTAGGAACAAACATGGCACAGAAAAAAGGCGGCGGCTCGACGCGCAACGGTCGTGATTCAGAATCGAAACGTCTGGGCGTGAAAGCCTACGGCGGCGAACTGATTCCGGCCGGTTCAATTATCGTGCGTCAGCGCGGTACAACGTTTCATCCCGGCACAAACGTGGGTTTGGGTAAAGACCATACTCTGTATGCGCTGATTGACGGTCACGTCAAATTTTCAGTTCAAGGCAAGCTCAACAAGTCAACGGTTTCGATCGTTTCGGCTGAGTAAGCTGCTTTTTAGTTCTAAAAGCCCTGTCGCAAGCGGCAGGGCTTTTTCTTTTCACGGTACCATTGCCCTATGAAATTCGTCGACGAAGCCACCATTGAAGTCATTGCCGGAAAAGGCGGAAATGGCGCGCACAGCTTTCGCCGCGAAAAATTCATCCCCAAGGGTGGGCCCGACGGTGGTGACGGCGGTCGAGGCGGCTCTGTATTTGCCATTGCCGATCGCAACATCAACACTCTGATTGACTACCGTTATGCGCGTAAGCACCTTGCAAAAGGTGGAGAGCATGGCCGTGGCTCAGACCAGTATGGTGCCGCTGCAGCAAACATTACGTTGCGCGTGCCTGTTGGCACCATTATTTATGACGCCGAAACCGGCGAAGAGCTTTTTGACTTAAGCCGCCATGGGCAGCAAGTGACCCTGGCTGCTGGCGGTGAAGGTGGCTTAGGTAATTTACATTTCAAATCAAGCGTGAACCGAGCGCCCAAGCAATGGACACCCGGCAAAGACGGCGAGCAACGCCGCTTACGCCTTGAACTCAAAGTGTTGGCCGATGTCGGCCTGCTAGGCATGCCTAACGCTGGCAAATCAACGCTGATCAGCCGTATCTCAAACGCACGTCCAAAAATCGCTGATTACCCCTTTACAACGCTGCATCCCAACCTAGGTGTCGTACGCACCTCAGAGGCACGTAGCTTTGTGGTTGCTGATATCCCTGGTTTGATCGAAGGCGCCTCTGAAGGTGCCGGCTTGGGGCATTTGTTCTTGCGCCATCTCACCCGCACACGCATTTTGCTGCATTTGGTGGATGTCTCTTCGCACGATCCTGATGAAGATGCAGTTGCCCGCGCTGTTGGCGAAGCACGTGCGATCGTTGAAGAGCTTCGCCTCTATGACGAAGCTTTGTACAACAAGCCACGTTGGTTAGTGCTGAACAAACTGGATGTGGTCGACGACCCCGAGGCCGTTAAAAAGCGTTTCTGTAAAGAATATAAATGGAAAGGCCCAGTATTTGCGATCTCGGCCTTATCAGGCGACGGTACGCAACAGTTGATTTGGGATCTCCAAAACGCAATCGACGCCTACCGCCAAGAAGACAATATCGCCGAAGATTTGGCCGATGGCACCTTTGTAGCCGAAGACCCGCGCTTTGACGAAACCCGCAGCGCTGCAGACCGGCGGCCAACTACGCCCGAAGAATAACTGGCACGAGGGCGATGCCTGTCTTTGCCAACGAGCAGTTCAGCATATTGCTGAAGACGCTACGGGTTTGGGGCAATTAGCGGCGTGCGTCGAAGCACGACCAACAGATTCAACCTTTATACTTCGCAGTCTGTTTCAGCGTTTATTCAATTTGAGATGACGTCTACCCCTGCAGCCCACAATAGTTCGCCTTCTGTCATCGCCTCAGCCACAAAGCTGGTGGCTAAAGTCGGCTCATCACTGGTCACAAACGACGGCCAAGGCATCGACCGCGAGGCCGTGGCACATTGGGCTAGCCAGATCGCAGCTCTCAGGTCGCAGGGCAAACAAGTCGTGTTGGTCTCAAGCGGTGCGATTGCTGAAGGCATGGCACGCTTAGGGTGGGCCAAGCGACCGACCTTGATGCACGAACTGCAAGCCGCCGCCGCAGTGGGTCAAATGGGTCTCGCCCAAGCCTACGAAGTCGCCTTTGCAAAACATAACCTACGTACTGCGCAGATTTTGCTGACGCACGAAGACTTAGCCAATCGCCAACGCTACTTGAACGCGCGCTCAACGCTGTTTGCACTGTTGCGCTTAGGTGTGGTGCCGATCGTCAACGAAAACGACACGGTTGCAACCGAAGAGATCGCCGTCGGTGACAACGACACCCTAGGCGCACTGGTCACTAATCTGATTGAGGCCGATGCCTTAATTATCCTGACCGATCAGCGCGGCTTGTATGACTCGGACCCCCGTAAAAATCCTGACGCGCAGTTTGTCTCACACGGCTTAGCCGGCGATGCCTCACTTGAGGCCATGGCGGGCAGCACCGGCGGTGGTTTAGGCAAGGGTGGCATGCTGACCAAAATCCTGGCCGCCAAACGGGCCGCACGGAGTGGGGCCCACACGGTGATTGCCTCTGGGCGCGAACCCGAAGTCTTGGTGCGCTTGGCGCAGGGCGAGTGCATTGGATCTGAACTCAAGGCCGAACTACCCGTACTTTCAGCCCGCAAACAATGGATGGCTGACCATCTGCGCCTACGCGGCAAACTGGTGCTCGATACGGGTGCGATCAAGGCTCTGGTGCTGGAAGGCAAAAGCCTGCTGCCGGTTGGCGTGCGCGCTGTTGAAGGTGAGTTTGAAACGGGCGATGTCGTCGCGTGTGTTGACTCAACCGGCAGAGAATGCGCGCGCGGCTTGGTCAACTATTCCTCGGCTGACACCCGGCGCATCATGGGCCAGCCTTCGACCCAAATCGCAGATATTTTGGGTGCAATGCCTGAAAGCGAATTGATGCACCGCGACAATTTGATCATCCTCGACTAACGCCTGCCGGCCAATCAGGCTCGCCCGTCCCAGAATCACCAGATCTCCCCATCCGGCACAGGGTCAACGTGTCAAATCCTCAAAGACGTCCTATACTCTCATTCATTATGCGGGGGTACTTGGCCGGCGGCCAGGTTGAGAGAGTCCCTTCGTACCAGTACGGATAATGCCGAAGCTGGGAGCGCTTTCCGACTTGATCGGAATCCATCCCGATTCGGCTCCAATTAAAAAATCGGAGCCCTTCAATGAATGCCACCCCAAAATTTTTAGCTGCTACTGCTGAAGTCGATGCAGCTGCGGTCGCGCCTTTGCCAAAATCGCGCAAAGTGTATGAGATCGGCTCGCGCCCAGACATTCGCGTGCCGTTTCGCGAGATCGAGCAAGAAGATACTTCGACCTCGTTTGGTGGTGAAAAAAATCCGCCGTTAACAGTCTATGACTGCAGCGGCCCCTACACCGACCCAGCGGTAAAAATTGATATCCGCCGTGGCTTGCCCGAGATGCGTCGAGCGTGGATTGAAGAACGCGGTGACACAGAATTGCTGGCCGGCCCGAGCAGCGCTTATGGTCAAGAGCGTTTGGTAGATCCCAAACTCACCGCCATGCGTTTTAATTTGCAACGTCACCCACGCCGCGCCAAAGCAGGCGCCAATGTGTCGCAAATGCACTATGCACGTCGAGGCATCATCACGCCCGAGATGGAATACGTCGCGATTCGCGAAAACCTGCGTCGTGAACAATATATTGAAAGCCTGCGTGCGACCGGCCCAGAGGGTGAAAAAATGGCGCGTCGCATGTTGCGTCAACACCCAGGCGAATCGTTTGGTGCTTCGATCCCCAGCACGATGACGCCTGAATTTGTGCGTTCTGAGATTGCGCGCGGCCGCGCAATTATTCCGCTGAACATCAATCACCCTGAAGTTGAACCCATGGCGATTGGGCGCAATTTTTTGGTGAAGATTAATGCCAACATCGGCAACTCGGCCGTGAGTTCGAGTATTGCTGAAGAGGTTGAGAAAATGACCTGGGCAATTCGCTGGGGTGGCGACACCGTCATGGATTTATCAACAGGCAAAAATATTCACGAAACGCGCGAATGGATCTTGCGTAACTCACCTGTGCCAATCGGTACCGTGCCGATTTACCAGGCGCTTGAAAAAGTTGACGGCAAAGCCGAAGACTTAACATGGGAAATCTTTCGCGACACGCTCATCGAGCAGGCCGAGCAAGGCGTGGATTACTTCACGATTCACGCCGGCGTGCGCCTGCCCTTCATCCCGATGACAGCCGATCGCATGACTGGCATTGTGTCGCGCGGGGGCTCGATTATGGCCAAGTGGTGTCTGGCACATCACAAAGAAAGTTTCTTATACGAGCGCTTTGAAGACATCTGCGAAATCATGAAAGCCTACGACGTCAGCTTTTCGCTCGGCGATGGCTTGCGTCCAGGTTCGGGCTTTGACGCCAACGACGAAGCGCAGTTTGCCGAATTAAAAACCTTGGGTGAACTCACCAAGGTGGCCTGGGAGCACGACGTACAGGTCATGATCGAGGGCCCCGGCCACGTGCCGATGCAAATGATCAAAGAAAATATGGACATGCAGCTCAAGCATTGCGACGAAGCGCCCTTCTATACCCTGGGCCCATTGACCACTGACATTGCTCCAGGCTACGACCACATTACGTCTGGCATTGGCGCGGCCCTGATCGGCTGGTATGGTACTGCCATGCTCTGTTACGTCACACCCAAAGAGCATCTGGGTTTGCCCAACAAAAAAGACGTCAAAGACGGCATCATCACTTATAAGATCGCGGCACATGCAGCAGATCTGGCAAAAGGGCACCCGGGCGCTGCGATTCGCGACAATGCGTTATCCAAGGCGCGCTTCGAGTTTCGCTGGGATGATCAATTTAATCTTGGACTGGACCCAGACACGGCCAAAGACTTTCATGACGAGACCTTGCCTAAAGACTCAATGAAAGTTGCACACTTTTGCTCGATGTGTGGACCACACTTTTGCAGTATGAAAATTACGCAAGATGTGCGCGACTATGCCAAGAAAATTGGCGTTGACAACGATGTAGCGCTGAAAGCGGGGATGCAAGAAAAAGCCATTGAGTTTGTGAAAAAAGGGTCTGAGATTTATCACAAAACTTAAAATCCTCACCCAAGTCAGCACTAACGCTCAAGAGCGAATGATCAAGCCCTGCATCAAGCGGGGCTTGAGCGTTTAAACACTATGACAAAATCTCGCCTGCCACTACTAGACGCTATGAAAGGCCTCGGCTGCCTAGCGATTGTGCTTCATCATCTCGCGGTGTATGGCCCGATGTCTGACGTGGTACGAGGTGATTTCCCCGCAATCATTAGTGGTCTTGAAATCTATGCCCGCCTAGCTGTGCAAATGTTTTTTGTACTGGCGGGATTTTTAGTCGCAGCTCAGCTTGCGCCTGAAGGGCAAGTTGCTCACCCTACAGCCGCCTCACCGCTAGGTTTGATTCTAAAACGATACCGTCGCTTAGCCACGCCTTTCATATTTGCAATCGCCTCTGCAATATTGATCACCGCGATCATCAGACCTTGGTTTGTTCACGACTCTCTTTCAGCGCCTCCAGGTCTCACGCAATTACTGGCGCACGCCTTGTTGCTGCACGACCTCACCGGCGGCTATGCCGCGGCCTACGACTCTGCCGAGGGCTGGGCCAAGCTGCAGGACGCGTTTGTGGCCGGCGGCGACCGCCTGCTGCGCGGGGGCCGTGACGATGGTCGGCAGCACGGCGGCTGAATTCGGCGCACGCATCGCCAAGGACGTGGCCAGGTATGTGGATATCGTGAAACGGTCGGGCGCGAAAGTCGACTGACATCCGGTTTGACGGTGGGCAGTGTGGCTTTGCGCCGGGCCAGCGCGTAAGCCAGGCGCTGGGCGCTGCGATAGGCGCTGGCGCTGCTACGGACCACCATAGCATTGGCGCCGCGCCAGAAATCGTCGATGGCCTCGTCGCGCAAGGCGTGGGCCCGTGCCCGGGCGAGCTGATGAATGTGGTTGCGGTATGCAAACAACGATTAATAAATAATTGAATAAAAAATTATAAAAGAAAATATAGTATGGTGTACGATAAAATAAGAGATGTGGATAGAGTCAAAAACACACAGTTGATGATT